>JABHSO010000192.1 GCA_018669845.1 Gammaproteobacteria bacterium
AGGAACACCTGATGCTTTGCCCGTCTCTCGACAGGGGCGCAAATTATAGTGAATAACAAAACTCTGTCAACACTTAATTCACCTTTTCCTTAATTAATTCTCATCCCTTTCTACTCTCATCAAAACCAGACCCTTAAAGCCTAGCTTTTCACCGAAACTGCAGCTCCTAAAAACCACCGCTTCGTTCAAGCGAGCGCGCATTATGGTCATTTTCTCAGATGAGTCAACGCTTTTTTCATTTATTTATTGAATAGATATTTTGGCAAACTTTCTCTTACCAACCTGAGCCACAACAGTCACCCCTTTAGCCAGCATTAAATCTCGATCTTCTACCTTTTCACCATCAAGTTTTACCGCTCCCTGTTTAATCATTCTAAAGCTATCAGAAGTACTTCCAGTCAATCCTGCCATCTTCAATAATGCAGCAACACCTAACTCATCCTGCTCAATAGTCAGCACTACTTCTTCCAGGTCATCTGGTATCGCACCTTTTTGAAATCTCTTAATAAAATCTTCCTGTGCTTTTTTAGCTGATTGAGCATCATGAAAACGGGTTAATATTTCTTCCGCTAATAGAAACTTCACATCTCTCGGATTCTTCCCTTGCTCTATCTCTCTCTGAAAGCCTTCAATTTCAGACATAGGACGAAAGCTTAACAATTCAAAGTAGCGCCACATTAATTCATCACTGATCGACATGATTTTCCCAAACATATCATTTGGAGTATCGGTGATACCTATATAGTTATTTAATGACTTGGACATTTTTTGCACGCCATCCAGTCCTTCCAGTATGGGCATTGTTAACGCAACCTGAGGTTCCTGCCCATAGGCTTCCTGTAACTGTCGACCCACTAACAGATTAAATTTCTGATCTGTTCCTCCTAATTCCACGTCGGTTTTCATCGCCACTGAATCGTAACCCTGTACTAAAGGATAAAGAAATTCATGAACTGATATTGGGAGCCCGCCTTTATAGCGCTTACTAAAGTCATCACGCTCCAGCATTCTGGCTACTGTATGTTTAGCCGCTAACTGAATCATATCCGAGGCTTTCATTTCTCCCATCCATTGCGAGTTAAAAAGCACTGTTGTTTTTTGAGCATCCAGTATTTTAAATACCTGATGTTCATAGGTTGCTGCATTTTCAAGCACATCTTCACGTGTAAGCGCGGGTCTTGTTGCACTTTTTCCTGTCGGATCACCGATCATTGCGGTAAAGTCCCCAATCAGGAATTGCACTTCATGACCAAGGTCCTGAAACTGCCTGAGTTTATTAATTAATACGGTATGCCCCAGATGTAAATCAGGTGCAGTTGGGTCAAACCCTGCTTTTATTTTTAAGGGTTTACCTCTTTTGAGCTTTTTAATCAGCTCAGATTCCACTAGAATTTCATCAGCGCCTCTGCGGATTTGCTGCAATGCATCTTCTATAGAGCCCATATTTACCTCGGATTTTGAAACTATTTATAATTGCCGCCGCTTTTTTAGCCGCCACAAACTGAAATTATCTTAATGAGTTACTTAGACCTTGACTTTAAGTCAAGACAAGCCCAGAGACAGCGCCCGCCTCAACATAAAGCTAAAGCGCCTATCCATTTAAATCGAATTATTAGAGGCTTTACCGCTCTCATCACATTGATTGCCTCAGTTTACCTGATTCTTTCCTTTTTGCCTGACAGTTCAGCAAAGGTCGGGGATTCTAACCTCAAGCTTCAACGATTACACTATTCTGTTTTACTGCCCGGTAAAACCAGCACTGAAATATCACAACCTTCAGTAAGCGAAGAAGTTGATGCCCAACCTGAATCACAATGGAAAACCATACAGGTAAAAGCTGGAGATACACTTGCCTCCATCTTTTCAAATGCTGGATTAAGTGCCAGCACGACACACCAGGTCGTGCAGCTTAACAAACAAACCAAAAAACTCAGCAAAATTCGTCCCGGACAAAACATTTCAATACTTCAAGATTCAGAGGGAACATTAATAAACCTTAAGTATATGCCCAGCCTCACGCAAACTCTGGTCATCAAACGACAACAGGATAAAAAATTAACCAGTGAGCTATTACACCATCCTCTAGACCCCATTCCTGTCTTTAAATCAGGAGAAATAACATCCTCTCTTTTTCTGGCTGCTGAAAAAAGCAATATTCCTGAAAGCGTTATTATGGAGTTAGCAGGCATTTTTGGATGGGATATAGATTTTGCACTGGATATTCGCAAGGGCGATCAATTTGCTGTTGTGTACAACGAGCTTTTTAAAGATGGCGAAAAAATACGTAACGGAAGAATCCTGTCTGCCGAATTCATTAATCAGGGCAAACAGTATAAAGCAGTTTATTACACCGACCCAAAAGGAGAAAGCAGCTATTACTCTCCCGACGGGAAAAGCATGCGTAAGGCATTCCTTCGCAGTCCAGTAAAATTTTCTCGCATTAGTTCTCGCTTTAAACGCAACAGAAAACACCCGGTATTATCGAAAACCCGCGCTCATAAAGGCGTAGATTACGCAGCATCACGTGGCACCCCTATTCGAGCATCAGGTGATGGCAAAATAAAATACAAAGGAACCAAAGGCGGATATGGCAAAACCATTTATATCCAGCATGGCGGTAAATACACCACCGTTTATGCACATATGTCCCGATATGCACGCGGATCCCGAAAAGGAAAACGAGTAAAGCAAGGACAGATCATTGGTTATGTCGGCAGCACCGGACTGGCCACCGGCCCTCATTTACATTATGAATTTCGAGTCCATGGAGTTCACCGCAACCCATTGACGGTTAAATTACCCGCTGCCGAACCTATTGATAAGGCTTACAGAGCTCACTTCAAGAAAGAAACACGAACATTTTTGTCCATGTTAAATTTGATGGATGAGAAAAAAGTAGCTCAGGTAACTCAATGAACGCATTCGCCCGACAATTATATTTGGGCACTATGAGCGGAACCAGCCTGGACGGGCTGGATATAGTGGCAGTTGAATTTCATGAAAGTCAGCCAGAATTACTCCACCAGCAAACGATACAGTATCCACCTGAGCTACGATCATTATTACAGCAATTAGCGTTAAACCCCGATGCAACCATAAATGAAATGTGCATACTGGATACCCAGTTAGGCAACTTTTATGCTGAAAAAATCAATCATTTTATCGATGAATTTAATATCAATCGACAGGAAATAGTTGCCCTGGGCTCTCACGGGCAAACCATTCGGCACGATATCCAGCAAAATAATCCCTACACTTTACAGATAGGCGACCCCAATATCATCGCAGCTCAATCCGGAATAACCGTGGTAGCTGATTTCCGTCGAAGAGACCTGGCTCTAGGCGGTCAGGGTGCACCACTGGCACCGGCTTTTCATAATCATGCATTTCACTCTGACAAAACCAATCGAGTCATTATCAACATTGGCGGCATTGCCAATATAACGTATCTGCCAGCCAATAACTCTACACCCATTTGTGGGTTTGACACCGGTCCCGGTAATACTTTACTAGATAGCCTGAGCCAGCAATTCCTGAATAAAAATTTTGATGAAAGAGGAGAATTTGCCCGAAGCGGTGAAATCCAGACAGCAACGCTGCAAGAAATTATAGAGCAAGAACCTTATTTCCATAAAAAGCCACCTAAATCAACGGGCACCGACTATTTTTCTCCTGCCTGGCTCAAGCAGTTCCAATTCGACTCACTTTCACCCTCTGATATCATGGCGACTCTAGTCGAATTAACAGCCCTTAGCCTGGTCAAAGGAATTCAATACCTTGAAAGCAATATTGATGAATTCTTTGTTTGCGGGGGCGGCGCACATAACAACTACCTAATGGAACGATTAAGCCACCACCTCAAACCCGGCAAGGTTAAATCGACCATTTCATTGGGCATTCACCCGGACTGGGTTGAGGCTATGGCCTTCGCATGGCTTGCCCGACAAACTATAAAACAACTTCCAGGCAACCTTCCATCGGTAACTAGTGCAAAAACACCCACTATTTTAGGGGGTGTGTATTTTTCACATAGACAGGCCTGATTGTTATGTTAGAATACTAGACCGTTTTAATTTTTAGATGAATATCATGAACTTCACAAGGAAGTCCGTTTCCATAACACTCCTGACAGCCGTATTATCCGGGCCTGCCGCAGCAGACTTTGTCGGACTTAATATTGGCGCTAGTCACTGGATGCCAGACATCACCGGTTCTTTTAGCTCAGGAAATGCTAATTCAATTCAGCTAGATAATGATCTTGGCTACTCTGATCACACATCAACTTCTGTTACCCTTAGTTTTGAACACCCTATCCCTCTTATTCCTAACGTGAAATATCAGGGTTCAGACCTAAATACCAGTAGTAACTCAACACTGAACACCGATCTGGAGTTCAACAATAGAACCTATACCGCTACTTCAAATATAAGCTCTACTTTAGATTTATCTCACAATGATATAGTGCTTTATTATGAATTGCTTGATAACTGGATCAATCTGGATGTTGGTGTAGACCTGAAAACTTTTGATGGAAAAGTATCAATTAATGGTACTGATGGCATAGAAAGCATCACTGTTGACGAAACAATTCCGATGATTTATTTGTCTGCTCGCTTCGATCTTCCTTTAACTGGCTTTTATGTAGGTGCAAATATACAACAGTTAAGTATTGGTGATAATTCAGCTGAGGACACTACTCTTATGGTTGGTTATGAATCATCTGCCGGGATTGGTATCGAAGGTGGTATCAAAACCTTTTCACTTGAATTAAACGATGCCAGCGATCTAAACACCAATCTGGAATATGACGGTTTATTCCTTAATGGTTATTTCCACTTTTAAGCTAAAGAATAATTTCCCCCATAAAAAAAGGCCTGTCATGCAGGCCTTTTTTTATGGGGGAAATGAAAGTTAACTACACTGAAAAAGAGGATCCACAACCACAGGTTGAAGTCGCATTAGGGTTATTAACAACAAACATGGAACCTTCCAGACTTTCCTTATAGTCTACTTCTGCACCGGATAGATACTCGTAGCTCATTGGGTCAACTACCAGAGTTATTCCGTTATTCTCAATCTCGTGATCACCATCATTCACTTTTTCATCAAAAGTAAAGCCATACTGGAAACCGGAACAACCTCCACCCTGAACAAATACTCTCAAATTCAGCTCAGGATTACCCTCTTCAGCAATCAGTATCGCTGCTTTTTTCGCTGCTGCATCACTAAATTTCAGATCAACGATAGTGGCCGCATTTAGCGGAACACCAAAATCTGCACTAATGTTTACACTAACCATTTTATTCACCAGAAATACTAAATTATGTGACGATATCTTTCCTGACTAAATTAGTCAACTATTACAAGAAAGGGTATTAGGTAGCTGCAGCCTCAGAATCTATTTCTTTTTCAGATTTATCTTCTAACTGCTTGGGAGCAATTTTCTCGCTGCTCTCGTGCACCAGCCCACCATTAACTTCAGCACCTATCGCCATTTCGATCAGATTATAGTAAACGCTACCATTTATCCGCGACTTAGGCGCAAGCTCTACGCGTACTGAACCAAATACATCTCCTATAATTTCTCCATTCAACACCATATTAGGTACTTTTACTTCCCCTTCAATACTCCCAAACTCACTTAAAATCAACATAGCTTCAGTACCTTCTTCGGCCAGTACATTTCCAATGATTTTGCCATCTACATGCAGCCCACCTGAAAATATCAGGTCACCATTTATCACCGTACCCTGCCCGATCAATGTGTCTATTCTTGCTGAATTAAAATTTTTCTTTTTGCCGAACATTTAGTTGTTGCCTCCGGACATAGCCTGCGTCCATGAAATCGATTCTGAAAATGGTTTAATCTTTTTTGTAGATGGTTTTATCTTTACTTGAACATCATAGGGTTCAAAAAGATCAGGTAATAGCATATCACCTTCAAACACCTGAAAATATCGAAAAGAAAACTTACTGTCTTTTTCCTTATATTCCTGTTTTATTTTCTTTAGACTAAGATCTTTAGATTGCCCATCCTGCTGCCCCTTAATCAAAAGATCAAAGCGTCCTTTAACAAATTTATTGCTTTTGCCTCTTTTCGATAACACCAACTTATAATAGTACATACCCAGGTTATTTTTTTTATTAAGCTCAAAAGACTGAATATTTACACCTAGAGAGAGCTGTTCAGGACTAACAATACCCTGGTAAAAAACGAGCTGTTCTTTCATCTCCAGCAATTCTCTCTGCAAAGCGACCTGAGAGCGATTAGCCTTTTCATAAGCATCATGTTCTACTTTACTGATACCTTGTAGTTTCGCATTTTTCTTAACTAACGAAGTATTTCGTTGCTCAACCTCGGCAACCCGATTCAACAGCACCTCTTTTTCCAACTTGAGCTGCCGTAGCTCATAGGACTGATAAGCTCGCCCGACCAGGAACATGATAAAAAGCAATAATAAGACTAATGCAATACCGAGCCAGACTCTCCAGGGGTTATGCTGGCGAACCTGAAACCCCAAATGAGCCTTGCTCATGGCATAAAACCTATAGCTGTTAAACCAGCTGTTTCATCCAGAGACATCATCAAGTTCATATTTTGAATAGCTTGGCCAGCAGCACCCTTGACCAGGTTATCAATAACCGATAACACAACAAGTTTGTTTGAATCCTCAAGGTAATGAACGGCAATTCGACAATCATTAGCACCTTTTACCGACCGAGTTTCTGGATGTGCACCCTGAGGCATAACATCAACAAACGGCTCATCAGCATAATAGGATTCGAACAGTGCCTGTACTTCACTAACATCGGCTATAGCATCGGCATAAACAGTGGTATGAATTCCACGAATCATAGGCATTAAATGTGGAACAAAAACAAGGTCAGCCTGAGAATCAATTTGCCTGAGGTTTTGTTTTATCTCAGGATAATGACGGTGTCCAGACACCGCATAAGCTTTTACTGATTCTGACACTTCACACAGTGCCGAACCCAGACTGGCACTTCTTCCTGCACCACTTACTCCTGATTTACAGTCGGCAATAATGGTGTCTGGCTTTATTAACTTGTTTTGTAGCAGAGGAAGCAACCCTAAAGTAACAGCAGTGACGTAACATCCAGGGTTAGCCACTAACTGGGCATTTTTAATCTCTTCACGATTCATTTCAGGCAAACCGTAAATAGCTTTTTCTACGCTGGAGGGACTGACATGCTCAGTACCATACCATTTGCTCCATACATCTAAATCTTTCAGTCGAAAATCAGCCGCCAGATCAATCACCCTGATTCCAGCATCAAGAAGCTCTTCTACCTGATGCATGGCAATAGCATTAGGCGTTGCAAAAAATACCAGATCACACTGCTTATAACTTTGAATTGATGGCTCAGTAAATTCCAGATCCACCTTTCCACGCAAGTTTGGAAACATCTCGGCAACAGCGGTGCCAGCGTTAGAACGGGACGTAATAACTTTTAAATTTACCATTGGGTGATTAGCTAACAGGCGCATTAACTCAACACCGGTATAACCTGTACCACCTATAATGCCTACATTTACCATTTCAATCTCTGATCCAGTGTGTGAAAATAAGCGCTGAATTATACATATTGCCTGATAGCCTGACAAAACATCTATTGCTTAAATGCCTAAGAAATTAATCACCTTTTTATTAATTTTGTGTCTTCTCGTTGGCCTGGGGTTGCTCTACAGGCAACCAGATTATCCAGAACTATCTGATAATTTAGTTTTCCAGCGTATAGATGGAACCAGGCAAACGCTGAAGGAAATTAAAGGTAAACCTGTTTTGGTTACTTTCTGGTCACCCAGTTGTGTCATATGCATGCAGGAAGTCGATGAATTAAACCAGCTATACACTCAACTTCAGGGTGGTGAGAAATTTGATTTACTGGCTCTATCCATGCATTACGATAGACCTGACACAGTAATTCAAAGCAGCACTAAATCGAATATGCTTTATCCCGTCTACCTGGATTTACAAAATTCATTATCTAAGGCATTTGGAGATGTAGTAGTAACACCCACCAGCTTTTTATTAAACTCTTCGGGTGAAATCATTTATCGACATGTTGGTCGGATAGATTTCTCACTCATCAATTTCAAACTTAAAGAACTTATTGGATAGATTATGCTCTGGCTTAAAGCTTTACACCTGATGTTTATGGTCGCCTGGTTTGCAGGTCTTTTTTATTTACCACGTTTATTTGTCAATCATGCAATGACTGATAACCAGGAAACCAGGGAGCACTTCAAGCTCATGGAGCGTAAACTCTATCGTTTCACAACACCCTGGATGATATTAACACTGGTATTTGGCACCTGGATGCTGGTTGACTATGCCTGGGCGGCATATGGCTCTATGTTATGGCTGCACATCAAATTATTATTGATTGGCATTTTAGTGATTTTCCACTTTTATTGCGGAAAACTGGTGAAGGACTTTGCTAACGACAGCAATACTCGCAGCCACGTTTGGTATAGGTACTTTAATGAAATACCTGCTGTGATTATGTTTGTAATAATCCCTTTGGCCGTTTTAAAGTCTTTTTAATTTTTACTGAGTCATCAGTTTATTTACCTGCGCGGATCAATCCGCCCAGGCCCCGATCATCCAGTTGCTCTATGTAAAAATTTCTTACATCCTGAGCATCACTCATATTTTTAGTGATTGAAATAAATTCGCTGAGTTCACTCAGACTAAACGAGCGAATGACTTTTTTAGCCCGGGGTAAACTTCCGGTACTCATCGACAGACTTTCAATTCCAAGCCCCATTAATGCCATAACACCCATCGGATCACCTGCCAGCTCACCACATACACTTACCGGAGTATTCTGACGATTAGCCCCCTGTACTATTTGCTCTAAGGCACGTAAAACTGAAGGGTGTAAGGATGAAAACAAATCAGCAACCGATTCATTATTTCGATCAACCGCCAGTAAATACTGTGTCAGATCATTGGTTCCAATAGACACGAAATCGACTAACTGACAAATTTCATCAATTTGATAAATTGATGATGGCACCTCTATCATCGCGCCGATATGAGGAAAACGTAAAGGCTCACCTAACTCTTCTTCTATTTCATCCTTTGCCCGGTGAATCAAGATTAGAGCATCATCCAGCTCCTGTATCCCACTGATCATGGGCAATAGAATATGCAAATTATTCAGACCCACATTGGCACGCATCATGGCTCTTACCTGAGTGATAAATATATCAGGATGATCCAGAGTGATTCGGATACCTCTCCAGCCAAGAAAAGGATTATCTTCTTTTATCGGGAAATAACTCAGCGGCTTATCCCCACCCACATCGAGAGTTCTGAGTACCACGGGCATACCGTCAAAAGTTTTCAGTACATTTCTATAAATTCGAAATTGCTCATCTTCACTGGGAAAGCTTTCACGAATCTGAAACGGAATTTCTGTACGATATAAACCAACACCTTCCGCACCACTTCTTAATGAAGGCGAATGGTCAGACATCAAACCAGAGTTAACGTATAAGGAAACCCTGTATCCATCGGTAGTAATGGCTGGTTTAGATTTTAATTCATTCAAGCTGTCAGTGATTTGCTCCTCTTCAGCTATATGAATTTTTAATTCATCGAGCAGATTTTGTTTTGGATCAATGTAGGCTTTACCGCTGTAACCATCTGCCACAACAACCAGACCTTCCATTTGAGTATATGGCAGATTAGTCACACCCATAACCGCAGGAATACTTAGAGCATGCGCCAAAATAGCAACATGTGAAGCACCGGAGCCATGCTCCGAAACTATTGCCTGTAACCCTTCCAGTGGGACACTGGCAAGATCTGTTGCAGAGATTTCCTCGCCCACCAGTACAAATTTTTGTGGATAAATTCGCTCACCTACCTGAGTAGATAACATACGTTGTAAAACACGACGCCCAAGATCAAGAATATCGTTGGCACGTTCCGCCAGATACTCATCTTCCATGGAAGAAAAAACATCGGCATGTTCCTGTATTGTTTCACGCCAGGCAGATGGAGCCCAATGCCCTTCTTGAATACGTTTACGGGTATCTTCAATTAAAGATCCACTATCCAGCATTTGAGCATATGCTGTAAACAGCGCACATTCTTCCAACGGCAAAGATTGTTTCATGCGCTCTGCCTGGTCATACAACGATTGTTTTACCTGATCCACCGCCGCTTCAAATATTTTCACTTCATGAGTAATGTCATCTTTATCAGAAATTCGTTTATCTGCAACATTATGCAAGCTGACGCCATGATTAATTACTACAGCCTGGCCCATAGTCAAGCCTGGTGCACCGGCAACCCCGCTCAATGTACAGGAAATAGAAGCACTACGATCAGTCAATAAGCTCGCAATCTCACCGCTACTTCGTGCATGGGTAATAGCATTGGCTAACTGCGTAGCCAATGTGGTCATAAAAGCTTCATCATCACTATCAAAGGCTATCTGGGCTCGCTGCAAAACCAGTACACCAAGAATTTTACGTTGTGAAATGATTGGGATACCCATAAAAATTGGAAAAGCTTCTTCACCTGATTCTTCAAAATAGACGAAGTTTTTATGTGAACGAGCATGATCTAGTCGTATAGGCTCTGCTTTTTCAGCCACCATACCAACAAGACCTTCCCCAATATTCAACTTGATTTGACCAACCACACCTTCATTTAAACCACGGTTTGCCATTAAAACCAGCTGTTCTTTTTCATTCACAGCCTTGATAAAAATTGAGCAGGTATCAATCTTCAGAGCATCGATCAGGTTTTCAACAATTATTTCGAGTGCATGCTGAATATCAGGAGCATGATCAACTTTTTTAACCAGTTTTTGGAGGGTATGAATAAGTGACGGCATATATCGAGTAATAGCCCCTTAAAGATACTTATTCAATTGCTGAAGCGCACATCGATATACACGTTTTTTGAAATAAACAACCTGATCAACAGGGTACCAGTAATCGACCCACTTCCAGCCTTCAAACTCCGGGCTATCCGTTGACTGTAGATTCACACTGCTTTCTTCTGCCGCCAGTCGCAATAAATACCATTTTTGTTTTTGCCCGATACAAACTGGCTGTGAATGCCGCCTGACCATGCGCTTTGGTAACTTATAACGTAACCAGCTACTGGTCGAAGCAATCATTTCCACATCATCATTATTCAACCCAATTTCTTCCCACAGTTCACGGTACATAGCCTGTTCAGCTGTTTCTTCCGGGTTAACGCCACCCTGCGGAAATTGCCAGGCATCCTGTCCCATTCTTTGTGCCCACAGAAGCTTTCCATGCTGATTACTCAGAATGATGCCTACATTAGCCCGGTATCCATCAGAATCAATCACTTAGCTGGTTTTCCTGTTATTTAGATTAGCCTGTTATTCTTGCATAAAATCGTTATAGTGACCAATTTATCCCTACAGACATCAAAATGGCTTTAACCCTCTTCGACCTGGACAACACATTAATCACCGATGACAGTGATTATTTATGGGGACAATATCTGGTCGAAATAGGTATTGTTGATCCACTTGAATATGCAGAAAAAAACCGTCAGTTCTTTGAAGATTACGAACAGGGACATCTGGATATTAATCAGTATCTCAAGTTTTCACTAAAACCTTTAAGCCTTCACAACATACAACAGCTAAATAATTGGCGTATAGATTACATTGACACTGTCATTCGCCCACTTGTTGCCACCGGTACTCAGAAGCTTATAGAAAAGCATCGTTCGCAAGGAGATACGTTAATGATTATTAGCGCCACCAATTTATTTATCACCCAACCGATTGCGGACCTATTAGAAATTCCAAATATTCTTGCCACCCGTCCAGAAATTAAAAACGGCAGTTACACGGGAAACTATACCGGCACGGCAACCTTTCAAGAAGGTAAGGTGACTGCTTTGAAAGAATGGCTTAAGGAAAACAACATGGATCTCTCAGGAAGCACTTTTTACAGTGACTCTCATAATGATTTATCATTACTTAAAATAGTTGATTACCCTGTGGCGGTAAATCCTGATGAAATTCTTCAGCAAACCGCTGAAAAGAACAACTGGCCAATTATTGACCTTAGAAACTGATCTTAAAAATAAGCATCTACTATGATTGACTGGACAAATATTGATACCGTATTACTGGACATGGATGGCACCCTGCTGGATTTGAACTTTGATAATTATTTCTGGCTGGAATACCTGCCCACACGTTATGCCGAAGAATTCGACCTGCAAGCAGATGAAGCCAAAACTCTCATCAATCAAAAAACCCAGGCTCTGGAAGGTACACTGGAATGGTATAGCACTACCTACTGGACCAAAGCACTGGGCATTGATGTCGTCGCGTTAAAACACGAAGTAAGACATCTCGTTACTGAAATGCCTTTTTGCCATGAGTTTTTAGATAGTTTAAAAGCGGCTAAAAAAGATATCGTCATGGTCACCAATGCTCACCACGACAGTCTTAATTTAAAAATGGATAAAACAGGACTTGCTCATAAATTTGATAAACTCATTACCGTGCATGAATTTTCCCTGCCCAAGGAAAATATAAAGTGCTGGTCTGAAGTGCAAAAATTGCATCCGTTTGACCCAAAGCGCACTTTGCTGGTGGATGATAATCTGAATGTACTTAAATCCGCAGAGCTGTATGGCATTGCCAACTTACTCGCCATTTTTCAGCCGGACTCCAAAGCCCCAAAAAAAGATGTCGAACATTTTCAGGCCATTCATACCTTTGATGAAATTCTACCCGTACAAAAATCAGAGACAGCCAGATGAAAACTATTGGCATGCTTGGCGGCATGAGCTGGCACAGCACAGCTCTTTACTATGAGTTGATCAACAAAGGAGTCCAGCAAAAAATAGGAGGCTTACATTCAGCCAAAATCATCATGGCTAGTATCGATTTTGCAGAAATTGAAACCCTTCAGCGTAACGGAAACTGGGACAGAGCCGGGGAAATTCTGGCCGAACATTCATTGAAATTACAACAGGCCGGTGCTGACTTTTTACTCATTTGCACCAACACCATGCACATTTCAGCCCCAATCATTCAACAACTTATCAACATTCCTTTATTACACATTGCCGATGCCACAGCAAAGGTTATATTACGGCAGGGCTACAAAACAACAGGTCTTCTCGGCACACGGTTCACCATGCAAATGGATTACTATAAATCACGCCTGCAGCAGCAGGGTCTGAAAGTTGTAGTGCCGGATGAAAAAGAATGCGATAGAGTCAACGATGTGATTTTTGATGAACTTTGTTATGGCACTATTAAAGATAACTCAAGGATTGATTACCTGAATATCATCAATAAGCTTGCTAAAAATGGAGCCGAGTGTGTCATTGAAGGATGTACGGAAATCACCTTACTGGTGAAACAGGTTGACACTAAAATAAAACTTTTCGATACCACTGCTATTCATGCCGATGCCGCAGTTAATTTTGCATTAGCTGAGTAAATCCGTGTAGGGTGCGCCGCGCGCACCATCGATTGATATCGGTACGTGCAGCACTAAACCTACATGGCTTATAGAAATGGTGCGCGCGGCGCACCCTACGGAGCAAACAATTACTTATCCGGCTGATGAATATCCATCTGAGGATAAGGAATAGAAATGCCTGCTTCATCAAACTTCAGCTTAACGGTTTCATTTAAATCCCACAAAACAGCCCAGTAATCAGAAGTTTTAACCCAGGGACGGACCACAAAGTTAACCGAAGAATCAGCCAGTTCAGACACAGCTATCACCGGCTTGGGATCGGCTAGAACACGTTCATCAGCATTTACAATTTCATCCAGCATTTGCTTGGCTTTTTTCAGATCATCATCATAGCCAATGCCAAAAACCATATCGACTCGACGTGTTTCACGTGCAGAATAATTAGTAATCGTGCCACCATAAATAGAACCGTTTGGAATAATAATTTCGCGATTATCACCCGTTCGCAGAGTAGAACTAAAAATGTTAATGGTTTCTACAACTCCAGCCGTACCAGCAACTTCTACAAAATCGCCAGCCTTAAACGGACGAAAGACGATCAACATGACACCTGAAGCGAAGTTCTGTAACGAGCTTTGAAGCGCAAGACCAACTGCTAAACCGGCCGCACCTAATAAAGCGATCAGAGACGTTGTATCTACACCCAGTTGATCGAGTGCTGCAATAACGACAAACAACAATAGAATAGTTTTAAAAATTGAAGTAACGAAATTGATTAGAATTTCATCCATCTTCGATTTTCCAAGCACTGTCCGCATGACTTTGGTCAGCGTATTGACTACCATTTTACCAATGATAAAAATCGCCAGTGCCATGGAGATATTAATCCCCCATGGAATAACGTAAGTTTCAACCAGCTTCATAACATCTAAATTTTCTAACATGATTTTTCCCGTTTATATTTTTAAGTTAATGTCCTTTTCCACTCTATTCCATGAAAATAGAAAAAATCAGAGTTAAGGATAGACGTCCATTATTTCACAACTAAATAACAGCGTAAAAAAAGCAGCGTCTTTATATACCCTGATGGTACAAAAGTCAGTAGAAAAGTTGTAAATAGAAACTATTTACAACTTTTTAGGAGTGAGGTAGTC
This sequence comes from Gammaproteobacteria bacterium, assembly GCA_018669845.1. Taxonomy (GTDB): domain Bacteria; phylum Pseudomonadota; class Gammaproteobacteria; genus JACNJF01. The sequence goes on from JABHSO010000192.1 coordinate 14,629, forward strand.
AGGTTTAGAGCAAATGCCAAACCTGATAAGTAAAGAGGGATATGTTAGTGATGATGTCCATCTGGGCCATGAACATGCCCATGTTCAAGCTCAACAGACTCGGCATCTCGAATGGCCATAACTTCAACATCAAAATTTAATTCGATACCTGCCAAAGCATGATTTGAATCGATTTTTACAGATTGATCGCTAACTTCCATGACAGTGACTGTTATTGATTCTCCATTGGGACCTTCAGCATGAAAAACCATGCCCGGCTCTATGTCCTGATCTTCCGGGAACATTTCACGGGGTACATCTTCAACCCGGGTATCGTCACGAGGCCCATAACCTTCTTCAGGTGATACTTTCACCTTGAATTTATCTCCAACTGCTTTATCAGTTAACTCTTTTTCCAGGCCTGGAATGATATTCTCTGCACCATGTAAATAAACAAAGCTGCCATCCTGAGCTTGATCGATGACTTCTCCATCGTTGTCAGTCAATGTGTAATTTAGCGTAACAACGTGATTATCTGCAATTTTCATGATATTTATGTTCTATATTTTAAAAACGCACACCATACAGAATAAAAGCAGATTAAGGTAGTGGGGATTCAGCAATTAAATATTCAACATTCTTTCTACTTCTTTTATTTCCTTATTTGACTGTTTCATCAACTCTATACTCTCCTTCGGCCCCATATTCAGTTTAGTAATAGCAGGAATAGTCGTAATCGGAGGCATCAAGCTCATTTCTGTTGTTCCCATTAAACTATGATATTGAGCCACAATAATCAGATCACATAAATCAGCAGTATCACTTTTATTTCTGAACCAGTCTTCACACTCTTCAGCCACCGTGACCATTTCCTCAGTAAAATTCCATTTATTCATCAATAAACCCGTTATCTGGGGTCTCATGACCTGAATAGTTTCTTCAATTAATTCAGGCGATGCCAGAGTTTCTTCAAATTGATCTAAATAACCGACAATTACAATGACCCCCAGATCGTGCATTAAACCCGCCAGCATGGCCTGATCGGGATCAAACAGTCCCGTATTTTTTGCGAGTATACGACTGATAGCAGCCACTTTTCGACTATGCTCCCATAACTTCTCCATTCTTTTAACTGCAACGCCCGATTGACTTTTAAACAGCTCATTAGCCGCATAAGCCATAACCTGTTTATAGGTCACATCCATGCCTAAACGCACAACGGCAGCCTGAAGAGTATCTGTAGACGCAACTCCCTGATAAACAGGGCTATTGGCAATTTTTATCAACTTACCGGTAATAGCAGGGTCAGTCATTATGACTCCCGCTAATTGATTTGCATCGGCATTATCATCATGAAACACCTTTTGAATTTTCTGAGCTACTTCAGGCAAACTTGGCAAGCAGATACTGTCCGTCATGAGATCCTGATAAAGCTGAACAGTCGCAGGGTTCATGATCAATTCCCCTTCCAGAGAATGAACACTGATATCCTCATCACCCTCTTCTGTCTGGCGGGCAAAATCATTGAGTAATTTTTTATCTATCTTCAGGTATTCGACAGTAGTTGTTGAAATTACGTCATACATACTGGGACGAAGCTGCGCAACCGGGTTTAATTCATCCTGCTCATTAAAACTCATTGGTTTGACCGCACCATCTCTCGCGATAGTTTTGATATCTCCTTTTAGAACAAAAAGACTAAATTCATCAGCACAACCAAGTTCAATCAACTTTTGTTTTTTGTCAGCAGTTTGAACCGAAAGCCTGTTAGCCAGTGACTGTAATTGCTCATCAGTAAATTGCGCCAGGGGGCGTAAACGGCGCAGTGTGTCTAAATCGGGGGTTTGTTGCATATAGATGACATAATTTTTATTAATACTACGCTATTTGTATACGCTACCGCTAAAAAGTCAACAAACAAGCTAATAATTTTAGCCTTTATTTTCACCCTGAACCTTATATCAGGTATTCAAAGCGATTTATTTAATTTTAAATAATAAGTTAATTGTTCAGTTATCAGGGATATTTGTTCTGAGTTGTATGTTTTTTCTGATTCTCGCCCCCACACAACGTCAGGCCAGTAAACATCGTCTGTTCGACGACCAATCACATGAATGTGCATTTGAGAAACCACATTACCAATAGTGGCCACATTGATTTTATCGCTGTTAAAATGTGATTTAACAAATGCTGATAGCAGGTTCACTTGCTCACAAAGTTGCTTTTGTAATAACGAATCAAGCTGGTAAAACTCTGTTTGATTCGTGTGAGGCACTAAAATAAACCAGGCTACTTCTGCATTACTGTGCAATAAATAGCTCAGCCCATCAGTTTCAACGATTACATGACAGTCTTTTACTAATCGCTCATCCAAAGAAAATTTGCTCATTAAAACCCACTTGATAAAAAAATACCTAAACTACCGGCATCATCACTAAACCCCGATGTTTCATAAGTGATATCGGTATAGCGCAGACCTATTTCCAGGCCTGGCACAAAATGATAACTATATTGAAACACTAAACCCAGTGCATCATCATATTCAATTAACTCAGGGTAATATCCTGCCACATTATCACTGTACTCCGGTGACAGATGTAAAGTCCCTCCCACACCAAACGAATGCGGCCCGGAACTACTTACCAGCATGGCATCAAATGTCATCGTACTAAAATTTGCCTGCCCATTATCGGCGAATATACTATCAGACAAATACCCCACAGAAAGCCTAATAGCTGCCGATCCATCATAGTTAACAGGGTTTTGAACCCCAACGGCAAATTTAATGCCACCCCCGGCTTCAATGCTATCAACACTATTTGTCGAGATTAATTCATTCCCACCCGCTTCAGCTGCTACCTCAAGATATAGTTCGGCATTGGCAGTATTGACACTTAATATCACTAAAATTATGACTACGAATTGTTTATACATTTCAGATCCTCACCCATTGTTCAATTTTTTATAATTATGAACCAGTCACCTTAACCTTAAATTAATCAGGATTTCTCAGCCATTAACAATCTAGCAATTAAGTTTTAACTTAAAACTAATAGAATAGGTTATGATGTCGACTGAGACTTTAGTAAAGCCCAATTTTCAGCTAGTTAACACTTGCTTTTAATCACTAATAATTAAAAATAACTATTATGAAAATGGAAAAATTTGACCCATTAAATGGTTCGATAGCCCACGTATTGAATTTTCTCGGTGAAGGCTGGTCAATGCTCATCATTCGTGAAGCTTTTTTTGGTATCCGGCGATTTGAAGAGTTCCAGACTCACCTGGGAATAGCTCGAAACATACTGACTACTCGTCTAAAACGCCTATGTGACAACGGCATCCTTGAACGAGTGCCCATCAAGGAAGGTGCTAAACGCCATGAATATCTGCTTACCACCAAGGGTAAAGAGTTATTACCACTTTTGATCACACTTACTCAATGGGGCGACAAATGGATTTATGGCAAAGGTAAGGAGCCCATTATTTTCCTCGACCGTGAAAATGCTAAACCCATTAGCCCGATACTGGTTCATGCCAACGACGGCAGAAAACTTCGTCCTCGAGAAATTATGCCAACAGCCGGACCCGGTGCAAATAAAGAAGCCAGGGACAGATTACAGGAGTTAGCTGAGCTGGCACGAGAGCTGGATAATAAATAAACGGGAACTAAGCCGCTAAACAGGCAATCATAACGGGTAACAAATTTTTGCCTGGTAACCGTTTATGTGTAGCTCACCCAAAACTGGATTAACACTGAGGGCACCAACGCCATTATCGATTGGGCTTAGTCAGAGTGATAAATTTTTTCATTCCGCTTTAAACAAAGCAATGAAAATGTCGAACGATTACAACAACAAAGAATGCAGGAATTCACCGCTAAAGAACCCGAATTTCAGCAATAGATAAGATCCGTTGTCCAACCCATTTAATTCAATTTAATCGCGCTTTAAAAACTTTGGCAAACAACCAGACACTTAAGGTTAGTAGTTACTCTTCCGCTTTAATTAAAGATTTATTCACCACGAAGACACGAAGGTATATCATTATTTAATAAGCAAGCTTATTTTTATATTATAACAATAGCTGATATATCCAGTTTTTTGCATTAATTTTTTTCTTCGTGAACTTCGTGTCTTCGTGGTGATTATTTTTTGACTTTTAATTGTGCTGAATAGTTACAACCAATCTAACTTTCCCAATTCAGTGGTAATATACCCCTTGTTTTATCACGACATAAAGGATTCATGGATTCTCCATCAAGTATTAGCCAGTTTGACCACTTCATACCGGTCAGCACATCACGTCTCATAGAAACTTTAAAACAGAGTGGGCTTAGCCCTGAACAGATTTATGTTATTTTTAAGCTCAAGCAGGTTATTTCATTTCAATTTTATGAAAAACTGGTTAGCCTGAAAAAACATTATCAACCATTTAACCCTGACCGGGAATTACTCATCGATGAGTCTGTTTCGACAAATGCTGATATTTGTATAAATGAAATTAAAGAATTATTAACCGCCGCAAATTACAACGAGCTAAATCAGCAACAAATAGAATACGCATTACAAAAGACATCACCTTATGGACTCCAGATTCATATAGACTTCTCTACCTTTTCAGATGTTAGCCTTTTTTATCGAGGCAAAAGCAGCAGTACATTCCAGCTTCGTGACTGGAAAACCCTGTATATAAAAAAGAAAAACATCAACCTGATACGCTACCAGCGACTATTTTTGTTAATACGTTATAAGGATCAACACAGTAAACCCGGATTACATCTAAAGTTATTCAAAGATATTTTACGACCTGATCTCGAAATGTTGTTTCCAGAATGTAAGATTCGCATGAAAGCTTTTGACAAGGTAAAACTTGCTATCACCGGAGGCGGAGGCACAGCAGGCGGTTTATTCGCTACCATCGGAAAAGTCACTGCAGCTGTCACCCCGTGGACAATTGCTATCGCGGTCGGTGGGTTCGCAATGCTCTTATGGCGCCAGCTGAGTAAAATATTCATTCAGAAAACTCGCTACATGGCCACTCTGGCACAAAATTTATATTTCCATAACCTGGATAACAATGCTGGAGCAATAACTTACCTGATAGACCTTGCACGGCAGGAAGAGATTAAAGAAGTTATTCTGGCTTATGCTTTACTAAACTTAAAAAACATCAACACTCAGGATGAGTTAGATAGCGCTTGCGAAAAATGGTTTGATGAAAAGTTTAATCACCAGATAGATTTTGATATTAGTGATGCTGTAAAAAAGCTTGAACAATTTGATATCATAAAAAACAATGAATCTCTCGAATGTTCAGAGAACAATCAGATTATAGAAAACCTGAATAAGCAGTGGTTATCATTCATGAAAGTTCAAAATTAGTCTGGTGTGAGGATAATATTTTTTCTATCGGCGCAGGTAAACCAATATTCTCCAGCTCATCCCATTCAATCCACTGCAACAGGCTGCTTTCATTAACCTGCGAATGGGATGTTTTCACGAAATTTTCTGAAACATTAACTTCAACAAGCGAAATTGATAAATCAAAATGACTGAACTGGTGTTTTAACATTTTTTCTGTAACGGTATTAAATTCAGCACTTTGACCTATCTGTTGAACTTGCCAGTCGGGCAGAAAATCTAGTTGTTCAATTTCAGGTAAGGACCACAATCCACCCCAGATACCCTGTTCGGGACGACGTTCGAGTAACAGCTTACTGGCATATCGATGGAGTAAAAACCAGCGGTGTTTATATGGCCTGGCTTTTTTAGGTTTCGGGGTTGGAAACAAAGTCTGAGTACCGGCCAAATAACTTTGACAGATCGTATTTAAAGGGCATAACAAACAATCCGGATTCGAACGTTTACAAACCATAGAACCCAGATCCATCATGGCCTGATTATAAAAAGCTGTTTGCCGAGAAGGTGTTTGCTGTTCTGCTAGTTTCCATAACTTTTTTAATACTGCACTGACACCATACCAGCCTTCCACCTGATACAACCGGGAAAGAACACGTTTTACATTGCCATCTAGAATTGCTGCATGTCGACCAAAAGAAAGGCTGAGTATCGCACCAGCAGTTGACTGACCAATGCCTGGTAATGCCATTAGTTTATCTAAAGAGTCAGGAAATTCACCATCAAATTCATTACGAATAATTTGAGCTGTTTTATGTAAATTTCTAGCGCGTGCATAATAACCCAGCCCTGCCCAGTGACTTAACACCTGATCCAGATGAGCATCAGCCAGCTCATTTACCGTTGGAAATGATTCCAGGAATTTTTCAAAATATGGAATGACTGTGGCAACCTGAGTTTGCTGCAACATGATTTCAGACAGCCAAACTCTGTAAGCTGTCACTTGCTGTTGCCACGGTAAATTTTTACGGCCATGTAAATCAAACCATGGCAGTAACAACTTAGAAATGCCGCTCATTAGAATAGCTTTTTAAGTTTTTCTTCCAGCTTCTTCTTTGCTCTTTCTTTCTCTGCCTGTTTTTTAGCTTCCAGTTTTGCTTTTTGCTCAGCTTCTTCGAGCTGACGTTTCTTTTCCAGTTGAAGTTTTTTGGCCTCAAGTTCTTTTTTCTGTGAAGCTTTTAACTTTGCTTTTTCAGCATTTAGTTTTTGTTTTAACGCAGCTTTTTGCTTCGCAACAGATTGACGAAGTTTATCTTTCTCAGCTGCTAATTTTGCTTTTAACATTTCATCCAGTTGTACATCAATGTCTGGCGATAACCACGAACCGGTAATGGCTACCGGAATCGATAAACCAGATAATTCATCAGCAGAACCGCCATCCTGACCTTTCGATGTAGTAACCAGCTTAGCATTCACCAGATAATCGACTGTTTCCTTAGCCAGATCAGCAGAACCTTTACCTCCAACACGTAATAAAGGAGCCTGCATATCCAGATCATTACTGGTAAATACGCCATTTTTAACCACTCCTGACAGAGACAAAGCGCTGAAATCTGTTTTTCGTTGATCTAATTCCGGTGATTTTTCTCTCCTTAATTTAGCTTTCGCTGATTCTAATTTATGCCTTAAATTAAAGCCCTTTAGCGAACCATCTTTAACCAGTATTGAAAGATCTCCGTTGAGATTAGATTTTAACTCACTCAACCATTCACCTTTGGTTGTTAAATTTATATCAAAATTAGCATCTCCTGAAACCGGGTCATCAGCCATAAAATCCTGTAAAAAGTGCCCAACCTGAAAAGAAGATAATTTCTTTTTAACCGAGTAAACAGGTTGTTTCCCCTTAACGTTAATTTTTACAGCCCCGGCATAAGCTCCGTCATATAGATCCATTTTAATGGGGGCCAGGTTAATCAGACCTTTATCAGCATTTGTGTTGAGTATTACATTATTGATGGTTAGCCCCTGGGTAATTAACGTCCCAACTTCAAGCTCACCCTGAAGCTTTAAAGATCGTAATAATTCCATCGGCAACTGAATCTGCACATCATCAGTGGTTACCACCTCAGTCTGGGCTTCCTCTTCAGATTTAGCGGCCTCTCCCATCAATTTATCCACATCAAAATGCTCAGCTTTAAGTTTAAATTTGATATTTGGTTGAGCATAATCCAGTACTTTCACAAAACCCTTAAACTTATTTTCATTTAAAGCTAGTACCAGATCATCCAGTTTTACTGAACGCTTTTTCATCTGCATATTTAGCTGGCTGGCAGAAATAGAAGCTTTCATTTTACCATCAGGAACCGCACCCCCCTCTAACTCAGTCTGAATATCAAGTGCTCCAATAGTTAATTGCTGCTTATCCAGATCAAAACCAATTTCTCCTGCAAGGCTGGTTTGCAAGTTCTGCAAAGCACCACCCTTAGCCGAAATATTGGTGCTAAAAGCACTAAGGCCTAACTGGTTCGTAACAGTTGAAAACTCCACGTCACTATTAAGTTTTAACAACACATTATCGAACGGGATCAATGCACCTGTTGCAGAACTTTCAACCGACAGGGAAGTCAACGTCACTTTCTGATCATCAAGCAGCACATCTGATTTAAGCTGTATCGTAGAAGTAAATTCATTCAGACTGGTAACCGCCATATTCAGCTGTAATGGGAAGGACTGATTCTCCGCGATCTTACCGGTTAATAACGATTCGATATTGATTTGATAGTCAACACCCGCTTTGACATCTGACCACAGTAAATTCGCATTGGTTATAACGACACCATCAAAAGCTACTTCTAACTCACTTTCCACATCGGCTTTGATTGTTACAGCTTTATCTTTTGAAGGAGTTTTTTGTTTTGATTGGGTAACCAGGTCATCCCAGTTTGTCTTGCCCCGTTTATTAGTTTGTAAATTAATACTCAAGCCATCCATAATCAATTCAGCCACCTGAGGGTTAAAAGACAACAGTGATAAAACATCGACACTCACACTGGCATGATTAACAGCCAGCATAGGCTGATCACCAAAACCCGGGGCATTAGAAAAAGTCATAGAACCCAGTTTCATACCCAGAACTGGGTAAAGGGTTAATTCAATATCACCCTGAAAAGACAGATCACGATTTGTTTTGTGTTTAACAATTCCAGAAAGATCTTGCTTGTATTTATTCGCATCAAAGGTAATCGCAAAAATACCCACTGCACCCACTACAAACAACAACAGGGCCACTAAACTAATTAGTAGAATTTTAATAATATTCATGAATGAATTAATAGATTGAAATTATGAAGAATGAAGTTATATTGATAATACACTCACCAGGCGAGAATATTGTTCAACTGTCTATTTAGGAAGATGACTCTCGCATGAAAACAACTAAGTTTCAAGGTTATGAATAAAACTCCAGAAGAACATCTACTCGATAGTAAAAACTGGCTTACCAGTAAATTCACTGATTTTAAAAACGGTGAATTTCCGTTTGGTTTTATTGGAGGAACTATTGCCGCTATCGTTATATTGTTCATCCTGGTGGGGTGGTACTGGAGCCAGGAACCGGATAGTTTTGATGTCATTGAAATTTCTCAACAACTCGCTCCACAGACCAGCGAAAAGTTAACCATTGGCAGTATCACCTCAGCAACCACTATTCACCTGATGGATACATTACTGACTAAAAGTGGCGGGTATTTGAGCAACGATGTAAGCCCTCCATCACTGTGGCTGGATAACATTCCCAACTGGGAATACGGCGTACTGGTCCAGATCCGCGATATAACACGCTCCATGCGTAATGATTTCAGTCGCTCTCAATCACAATCAGTAGAAGATAAAGATTTAATCATAGCCGAACCCCAGTTCAACTTTAACAGTGAATCGTGGGTTTTCCCAGCCACTGAAAGTGAATACAAGGATGGGTTAAAAGCACTGAATGGATATTTATCTAGATTACAGAACCCAAATAAACCCGAAGCTCAGTTTTTTGCTCGAGCGGATAACCTGTCAGACTGGTTAAGTCAGGTAGAAAAACGTCTGGGTAGTTTATCTCAACGGCTCAGTGCCAGTGTTGGACAAACGCGTATCAATACCGATCTGGCCGGAGAATCTGCTGCGGTTCAATCTACCTCCACCGCTCAGGAAATTGAAATTAAAACATCCTGGACTGAAATCGACGATGTATTTTATGAAGCAAGGGGTGCAGCCTGGGCACTGGCTCATTTGCTGAAAGCCATCGAGCATGATTTCGACAGTATTCTGCGCAAGAAAAATGCATTAATCAGCTTGCGTCAAATTATCAGAGAGCTGGAAGCCACACAGCAGACACTGTGGTCACCGTTAATCATGAATGGATCAGGGTTTGGAATGTTTGCTAATCATTCATTGGTGATGGCTTCTTATATTTCGCGTGCTAATGCGGCGGTTATTGATTTGAGGCAGTTATTGCAGCAGGGGTGAAAAAAGTTAGCAGTTAGCAGTTAGCAGTTAGCAATGATGATCTTTTGAACTGCCAACTGCCAACTGCCAACTGCCAACTGCCAACTTTAGTCTTCTAAATTCCACTCACCAGATTTCCCACCCGACTTATGCAGCAACCGCACATCCCCAATCACCATGCCTCTATCCACCGCCTTACACATATCGTAAATCGTCAACAACGCGACTTGAACTCCGGTCAAAGCTTCCATCTCAATACCGGTTTGCCCATTCGTCTGACAGGTCAGCTCACAAACAACCCGACACAGTTCAGGTTCAATTTTAAAATTAACCGATGCATGCGTCAGTGCTAAAGGATGGCAAAGAGGAATCAGGTCAGCCGTGCGTTTAGTGGCCATAATACCGGCAACCCGGGCTATACCTAATACATCTCCTTTTTTATGCTCACCCTGCTCAATAAGTTTCAGGGTTGAAGGCTGCATCTCGATATAACCTCTGGCAGTAGCCTTGCGCTGGGTGACTGACTTCCCGCCAACATCCACCATATGTGCCTGACCAGATTGATCGAAATGGGTAAGATTTGATGACATGTTTTTTACCTCTCAGCCTTAATATATTTTGTGAGTTATTTTATTAGAATGTACATGGCCTGGTTACCACGTTGGATATTGATCAGCAAACTCCTGCTACTTTTTGCCGCCGCAAAAGCTTGCTCAAAAGTATTCACCAGTTGTTTATTGATTGAATAAATAATATCGTCTTTTCTAAGTCCAGTCTTCCATGCCTGAGAATCAAGCTCCACAGCCATAACTTGTAAATATTCCAGCTTTCCTTCCTGGATATCAGTCTCTTTTATTTCACCAATGCTGGCTCCAGCCAAACGAAAACTGAACTCAGAACCATCCACCGTTACTATTTCCATCTGCTGAATAGTGGCTTTAACCAGGATAACTCGTCCACCTCGAATAACTTCCAGCTCAATATTTTGATCTACTCTCATCAGGCCAACAAGGTTATGCATATCCACCGAAGAACGCACTCTGCGCCCATTTGCCTTGATGATCACATCACCCACTTTCACCCCGCCTTTCTGAGCAGGTGACCCTTGCTCAATCTGGGTAACAATAGCTCCTTGAGTAGAATCAATATTGAAAGCTTTCGCCAGTTCTGGCGTGAGGTCCTGAGCATTTACACCCAGTCGCCCACGTTTTACTTCTCCGTATTCAATAAGCTGTGACATGATATCACTCGCCATATTGATAGGAATGGCAAAGCCAATACCGATACTGCCCTGATTGCCTTCACCGCTACCAAGAATAGCAGTATTAATACCGATCAGCTCGCCACGCAGGTTAACCAGTGCTCCGCCTGAATTGCCAACATTGATCGACGCATCTGTTTGTATAAAATCTTCATAAGACTCTATGCCCAGGCCGGAACGTCCTAAAGCAGAAACTATGCCAGAGGTCACGGTTTGACCCAGTCCGTAAGGATTGCCGATAGCAACTACAAAATCACCCACACGCAAATGGCTTGAATCTCCCAGAGAGATACTTTTAAGATGCTTCGCATTAATCTTGATAACCGCAATATCTGTATCCGGATCACGACCCAGAACTTCTGCAGTCACTTCCCGACCATCTCGCAGAGTAACGGTAATTTCAATAGCATCTTCGATAACATGATTATTGGTTAAGATATAACCATTAGACGCATCGACAATGACTCCCGAACCCAGACTCATCGTCTCTTTTTCACTCTGAATATCCGGCAGGTTAAAAAAACGCTTAAATAATGGATCACTCAAGATTGAGTTTCTAACAAGTATTTTCCCACGGGTAGATATATTAACCACTGCAGGCGTGATTTTTTCCAGCATCGGAGCCAGGCTTGGAAGAGCTTGCCCGTCAACTGCAATGGGTAGTGCTGCGTGGCTTTGACCTGTTATAAAAATAACAACGGTCAATAACAACGATTTTAAAATCATCAAAAAGTTCTCGGATTAAACTCAAATTTCTGTTGCATAGATTCATACCACTGCTGTGTTTCTTCATCGTCAGCGGGTGGTGTATGAATTTGAATTTCCACGTACATATCTCCAGCAGGACTTCCAGGCAAACCTCTACCTTTTAATCTCATTTTACGACCCGACTGGGCACCAGCTGCAATTTTTAGTTCGATCTGCCCACTTAAAGTCGGTACCGTTACCTTGCTTCCCAATGCTGCTTCCCAGGGCGAGACAGGACATTTAAGGGTTATATCTTTATCCTCAAGCTTGAACCATTTGTGTGGCAGTATCTTCAGTTCCAGTAATAGATCACCAGCTACTCCGCCGGATGCAGAGGCATGCCCCTGTTTGTTTAAGCGAATTTTCTTGCCACTGGTTACACCTTTTGGAATATTAATCTTCAGCTTTTTTAATACGGGTGTCGCGATACCACCGGCACCCTGTTCGCTGCGTGATATCTGAATTGTTTTTTCACCACCATTAAAAGCTTCTTCCAGACTAATATCCAGTTTCAATAACTGATCTTCACCTTTTCGAGCACGCGGTTGTCTAAAGCCCTGACCTTGCTGACCAAACCCATCAAAACCACCACCTGCACGAGCACCACCAAATCCACTGGCTCCGCCCTGAGAGAAAATCGATTCAAAAAAATCGGTAAAATCACCACCGGTAAATCCACCACCAGCTCCGGCTCCACCAAACCCGCCGGTATTGAAATCCTGCCCGTGCTTCCAGTTTTCGCCAAACTGGTTATAGGCTTTACGCTTTTCATCATCTTTCAGAACATCGTAAGCTTCATTCACTTCCTTGAACTTATCTTCGGCATCCGCCTCACTGTTCACATCTGGATGATATCTTCGAGCCAGTTTACGGTAGGCTTTTTTAATAGTTGCTGAATCAGCATCCCGATCAACATCCAAAATTTTATAGTAATCCTGATATTTCATAACATTTTACGAAGAGCTAAGCTGGTATTTCATGAGTGGCTTCCACTCCTTGCACAGTAATTGACAAGGAATCGATATTTAATCGCCCTTATATTGGGGTTTTACAGCAAGATTCAAGTAGCTTCCTCTTGAAGCACTTCGATACATCCTGCACACTTTAATCATCCGGAACTTTAAAGGTAGCCCTACCCGTCACTTCCTGTTCATCATTATCCTCTTCTTCACTTAGTAAACTTAAACCGGCAAAAGTATCATCTGCAGATTTTGCTGCAGCCTGCCCTTTGGCATCCAGCTCAATGCGCAAACGAAGATTATTTTCTGCATCAGCATTTTTAAGGGCTTCTTCCAGTGTAATTTTGCCTTCTCGATAAAGGTAAAACAGGGCTGCATCGAAAGTCCGCATACCCACGTTTTCTGATTTTTCCATCACTTCCTTGATTTCCTGAATATCACCTTTGAGGATCAGATCTCCGATTCTAGAGGTGTTCAACAGCACTTCAATGGCTGCACAGCGTTGGCCATCAACGGTTGGAATCAATCGCTGCGAGACAAAAGCCTGAAGGTTGTTAGATAAATCATTGAGTAATTGAGGACGCCTTTCTTCCGGAAAAAAATTGATAATCCTATCCAGTGCCTGATTGGCATTATTAGCGTGTAGAGTTGAGATCGCAAGATGTCCGGTTTCGGAAAAGGCCATGGCATGTTCCATGGTTTCACGATCACGAATTTCTCCAATCAAAATAACATCCGGAGCCTGACGTAAGGTATTTTTTAATGCATCTGCAAAAGAATCGGTATCCACACCCACTTCACGTTGATTAACAATACAGCCTTTGTGCGGGTGAATATATTCCACAGGATCTTCGATAGTAATGATATGCCCCTTTGAATTGATATTTCGATAATCAATTAAAGCAGCCAGAGAAGTTGATTTTCCTGAACCCGTTCCACCCACAAATAAAATTAAACCGCGTTTATTCATGATGACTTTTTTCAGGACCTGAGGTAATCCTAAATCATCAGCATTTGGTATCTCGGTGACGATATTACGAATCACCATCGACACTTCATTTCTTTGTTTGAAGATATTAATTCTGAAGCGACCCAGATCAGATATTGACATGGCCAGGTTCATTTCCGGCTTTTCAATAAATTCCTGACGCTGTTTATCATTCATAATTTCCTGAGCCAGGGTATTAACCCAACCAGGTGGAGCAGGTTCTTTACCCAATGGGGTTAAGACTCCACTAAATTTCGCGCTAGGACGTGCTCCAGTAGAAAAGTAAAGATCAGAACCACCCTTTTCCGCCAGAATTTTCAGATATGGGGTTACTTTCATTGCCGCTTCCTTTTTATTATTTGAGTTATGACTATAGTAGTTTTTTGTACAAGTTTCAGTGATAAAACCAATAGCAATAATAGTTCAGGGAAGAACGGGGCGTTCAGTATCTATGAGAAATACTAACTTTTATCTTCTATCCAGCTAGCTATAAGTTTTTGTTCAAGGGGGCGGCTAATGTAATAGCCCTGCACATAATCGCATCCCATTTGTCTCAACATGATATGTATGTCAGCCGATTCAACGCCTTCAGCAACAACCTCTATGCTCAAAGTATGAGCCAGTTTAATGGTAGCTTCTACAATCGTACTATCCTCATTATCTTCAACCATATTCTTCACAAAAGACTGGTCAATTTTGAGTTTTTCTACAGGCAGTTTTTTTAGGTAAGTCAGCGATGCCTGACCCGTACCAAAATCATCAATGGATAATGAGATCCCCATTTCTGATAAGCGGTTCAAAATTCCAATCACCAGATCCGGTTCCTGCATGAACTGCCCTTCGGTGATTTCAATCATTAATTGCCCCGGGGCAATTCCATATCGCTGAAGCATTTCTCCAATACGCTGGGGCAAGCCTTCATCATGAAAATCTATCATGGATAAGTTAATGGCTATTTTAACCGGCGAATCTTTAAGCTTTTGCAACTGCAAACAAGCTGTTTCAATAATCCAGTGAGACAGCGGTTTTATAAGCTGATTTTTTTCGGCGAGTGCAATTGTTTTTTCAATCGACTGAACATGCTCTTCAGGTCGCTTCCAGCGTAATAGCGCCTCAAAATAACTGGTAGTATGACTTTTCAAATCCATCACTGGTTGATAAACGAGCTTAAAATCACTATTTTTCAGAGCCCAGCGTAATGACTGAATCAAACTCAATCCCGAATAATCGGTCTGACTGTCTGGCTGCTGAATAAATACAACCGGCCAGTCACCCTGATGAGCTTTTAGTAAAGCTTCATTTCCTTTCAGCTCCAGCTCATCTTTCTCCCAGGCATTATCTGGATAAATTGCCACACCAATACTGATACCGATATTGATTTCCCTGCCATAAACGGTATAGGTTTTCGAGAGTGACTGATGAAGCTTTTCAACAAGCGAAGTAATCTGATCATCATCACTGAACTCCAGTAACAGAGCGAAATTATCTTTTTCCAGTCGAGCCAGACTATCTGACTCTCTAAGATCATTACTTAATCTTTTAGCCAGCTGTTTTAGTAAACCATCACCCACATAAAGGCCATATTTTTTATTGATCTTATAAAAGTGATTGATATCGACCAACACCAGGGCATACTTCCGTCCGGACCTTTTTCCTTCCATAATAGCCAGCTGCAATCGTTCTTCAAAAATTGCCCTGTTATTTAAACCCGTAAGATGATCATGTTTAGTCATGTAAGTTAAATTTATAAAGTATTTATGCAGAAGTAACAGCCCCGGGGTTAAAAACTGGCGATCATAGGCATTACCGGGACGTCTTGTTTGAACCATCTTCTTCATTCTCTGGCTAACCAGCAACAATGGATGAATCAATGCCCGAAACAGGGCCAGGTAAAATACAAGAGCAACAAATAACCATACCGGAATAACCCAGATAGCTTGCTGCAACCAGACAGAAAAGAAGCTTTCATGAGGTACAGACAAGGTGAGACGACCTACAGTCAATGCGTCCTGTTTAAATTCAAATACAGTTTGAAATTGCTGTTCATGCACTCTGGTTTCAATAAAATTTCGGCTAAGCTTAGAGCCAGTTTCTACATAAAACTGACGATTAGTGAGTTTTTCAAAATCATTGATGAAACTAAAATAATCCATCAATAACAACAGCTTCTGGTTATTTGACGAATCAATATCTGCCGTAACAGCAAGCATTGGCTGCGAATTTGAAAAGCATGTTTTCACCAGAGGTGAATCAGAAACTATCTCAGACTCTGACTGTTTACCAGATAAATCCAGACAGTCAGGAATCTTTTTACCCATGTCGGGTACAACTGCACCAGATTCAATAATTTTGATCAGTGTAAGTTTAGGGTAAAGCTGATAATACTGATTCACAAAGTATTGTCTTTGTTGAGAATCAGTATTTTCCTGCATCCATTCAGACACTTCATGAAAGCGTTTCTGTAACCAGGCACCTTGATCCGACTGCAACTGATCAAGCTGGATTTGCCAGTTATTCCGATATAACCCGGTCTTTTCCTTAACCAGTGAATCATTCATTAAATACAACGAGACACTCCACAGTAAAACCGCAGACAGACTCATCAGCATAAATAGTGACAGCGTGAAATGCTGAATTTTTATATTCATGGTTATCCAGAAGTCTGACAGTTTTTAAGTAATGATGCCCGTTATTCTATATTTTGCACCTGCTCTCGCATCTGCTCGATTAACACTTTCAGGTCTACAGCCAGCCTGGTTGTTTCAGTATCCTGAGATTTTGAAGACAGGGTATTCGCTTCCCGGTTAAGTTCCTGCATTAGAAAGTCAAGACGGCGTCCTACTGCTTCATCTCTATCCAGCACCTGTTCTACTTCGGCTACATGCGCTATTAACCGATCGAGTTCCTCTTCGACATCCAGTTTTTGCGCTAGCATAACCAACTCCTGTTCCAGTCGACCCGAATCAGTAGACTCTGTCCAGTTAGCCAGTTTATCAGTCAATTGTGTTGACCATTTTTTACGCATGCCTTCCACGACCTGTGGCCGTCTTTGCTGAAGCTGTTTTACAATATCTGCAACCTGCTGACAGCGAGTAGCAATCATTTCATACAGCGCCTTACCTTCACGTTCTCTGCTATCAACCAATTGTTGTAAGGTAGCATCCAAACTCTCCAGAGCCAGTTCCTGCAGTGGCTTAAAATCTCTATCCATTTCATCCACAACACCTGGCCAGCGCAAAATATCAGATACAGACAGACTGTGTCCCTCATGAACAATGGTTAAAACTTCCTGCTCAACCTTGCGTAAGTTCTTAACCAGATCAGCATTTAGCTGGATAGAAGTTTGAGCTTTTTTATTCAGTTTATAACGCAAGCTGATATCCAGCTTTCCACGTTTTAAATAGTGCCCCAGCTGCTTTCTAATATCAGGTTCCAGCATTTTAAAATCATCGGGTAATTTAAAGCCCGGTTCAAGATAACGGTGATTCACAGATTTAATTTCCCAGATGATGTCACCGCTACTGTTGCTTTGTTGCACACGGGAAAATGCCGTCATACTTTTTAACATATTAATATCCTTAGTTTGATAAGTAGCATTCTACCCAATTACTGATGATTCCAAACATTTTATTTAAAACCGGTATAATCACGCGCATTTTTAAGGAGCTTGATAATGAGACCCAGTGGTAGAAACACAGATCAACTAAGAGACATCAAAATTACCCGCAACTACACCATGCATGCTGAAGGCTCGGTTTTAATCGAGTGCGGAAACACTAAGGTTTTGTGTAACGCGACTTTAGAAGACCGTGTTCCAGGTTTTCTGAAAGGCAAAAGTTGTGGCTGGGTGACAGCCGAATACGGCATGCTACCGCGTTCAACATCAAGCCGTATGCGTCGAGAAGCAAGTTCTGGCAAGCAGGGTGGACGCACCATGGAAATCCAGCGTTTGATTGGTCGTTCGTTACGAGCCTGTGTTGACACTAAAATTTTAGGCGAAAGAACAATTACTATTGACTGTGATGTTATCCAGGCCGATGGTGGAACACGAACGGCTTCTATTTCAGGAGCATTTGTCGCATTGTCTGATGCAATTCAAACTCTACTCGATAACGGTACCTTAAAAGAGAATCCGATTAAATGTCAGGTCGCAGCTATTTCGGTGGGTGTTTACGAAGGTCACGCCGTACTTGACCTTGATTACCCCGAAGACTGTAGTGCCGAAACTGACATGAATGTTGTGATGGACAGTAATGGAGGTTTCATCGAGATTCAGGGAACAGCTGAAGGAGCACCTTTTAGTCAGGACAACCTGAGTGACATGCTGGCTCTAGCCAGTAAAGGCATTAACGAAATATTTGAACTTCAACGCGGAGAGTAACAGCATGCAAAAACTGGTTATAGCGTCAGGCAATAAAGGCAAATTACGGGAATTATCAGCATTGCTAGAACCACTCGATTACGATGTTCATACTCAAGCTGAATTTAATGTGCCTGATGTACCGGAGACTGGCACAACATTTGTCGAAAATGCAATTATCAAAGCACGTCATGCCGCTGAACTTACAGGCCTTGCAGCAGTTGCCGATGATTCAGGTATCGAAGTCGATGCTTTAGATGGCGCACCGGGTGTTTATAGCGCACGTTTTTCTGCTCCCAATGCGACAGATGAAAAAAATAATACGTTACTGGTAGAGAAGTTGAGAGATGTTCCTGAAGAGCTTAGAACTGCACGTTACCGTGCTGTCATTGTATACATGAAACACGCTAAAGATCCCTCACCCATTATTTGTGAAGGTAGCTGGGAAGGACGTATCGTGCTGACCCCTGTAGGCGAAGGCGGATTTGGGTATGACCCCTATTTTTTCGTGCCCACACATAGTTGCACCAGTGCAGAGTTATCAGCAGAAGTTAAAAACTCTCTCAGCCACCGGGGACAGGCATTAAGAGAACTGGTCAAAAAACTCGGTCAATAATAACACCCTCAAATTCTGGTGATTTTTAGCAACAACCCACCTTTAAGCCTGTACATCCACCTACCCTGGTGTGAGAGGAAGTGCCCCTATTGCGATTTCAATTCACACCAGGCCGCTGGTTTTGACGAACAGCTTTATATCAAAACCCTGATTGATGACCTGCAACAGGATTTGCCACTCATCTGGGGCAGGCAAATTGTCAGCATATTTATTGGCGGCGGAACACCTTCCCTGTTTTCAGTCGAGGCAATCCAGCAACTGCTTTCCGATTTACGATCGTTGCTAAATTTCAACCCGGGAATAGAAATCACCATGGAAGCCAATCCCGGCAGTGCAGATGAATCCCACTTCAGAGGTTATAGAGAAGCAGGCATCAACCGATTATCCATTGGTATCCAAAGTTTTGATGATGACAGCTTAAAAGGGATAGAACGCATTCATAACGGCTCTCAATCTTCAGCCGCCTTTATTAAGGCTCGTCAGGCAGGCTTTGAAAACATAAACCTGGATCTAATGTATGCCCTGCCCGGACAATCAATGCAACAGCTTATGACAGATTTATCACGAGCCATTGAATACCAGCCAGAACATATTTCCCTGTATCAGTTAACCATTGAACCCAACACCCTGTTCCATAACCAGACTCCCGGCAAAATTCCTGACGATGATCTTAGCTGGAATATGTTACAAAAGGCCCAACAAACCCTGGCTGAATCAGGTTATGAGCAGTATGAAATTTCGGCTTATGCAAAAAAAGGCCATCAAAGTCAGCACAATGTAAATTACTGGTCTTTTGGAGACTACCTCGGCATTGGAGCGGGTGCTCACGGAAAAATCACACTACCGGCAGAAGGCAGAGTCATTAGACGAACTCGTACTCGCCACCCTGAAACCTATATGCAACAGCAGGGTTCAGACCGAATAAGCGAAGAAAGAGAACTAAATGAGCAGGATCTGGTTTTTGAATTCATGCTAAATGCCTTACGACTGGTGAAAGGGTTTGATAAAGATCTATTCTCTCAACGCTGCGGTCTTTCCGCTCAGTTGCTAAAGCAGCCCATCAATGAAGCACTGAATCTCAAGCTTTTAAGCGATTTAAATGGCCAGTTACAACCCACCTCACTAGGTTTACAGTTCCATAATGATCTACAAGCTCTTTTTCTGGATGTTGATATCAGCCAGAAATTAGCCATCGAACCCGAGACACATTTTTAAACAATTTCCCACGGGGAATAAATTAAACTCGAATTCATCAAAATATTATGGGGACATAGCCACTGAAAAAAAAGTAAATAAGCCCATTAAAAAATTTATTTTATTATCTCTTGTGAAGAATCAATTCTGTGCTACATAAATTTCAAAATAAAACTATCAACCTGCTTTTTTAGTAAAAATCAAGAAAAAACAGTTGTTTTTATACACAGCTAGAAAACATCTAAATACTTGTCAACAGGCAAACAGAAAAAAAACAAAAAAACTTTCTAACAACTCTTAAGCTATTGTTTTATATAGATAATTACAAGTTGATCAAAAAATGACTAATTTAACAAAAAGCCTTTATTTACAGGCGTTAGAGAGTATCACTAACCTGTTACCCACAGACTTATCCACAGCTTTTGTGGATAACAGTATTAAGCCTAAATGGAACATGAATTTTTCGACACTTTATAAGGTTTTACTTTAACTATGTGACGTAACTTACAATTAGAAACCACTAATATTCTTTAATAAATAAGCACCTTTTCTGAAGAAGAAAATCGACCTTTTTTTCTCCATAAAATCACATGCATTTCAGTTATAATCTAGAAAATTAAGCGGAAACTTCAGACCTGTCAAAATATCACTTGCACTTTCTCCAAAAAAAAGGCAGAATTCGCGCCCTTTTAAAGTGCCGAACTAAGAGATATGAAACAGGATATCCACCCAGTATATAAAGATGTAGTGTTCCAGGACACTTCTTCTGACTTCGCGATTTTAACTCGCTCAACAATGAATGCTAAAGAAACAATCAAGTGGGAAGATGGTAATGAATACCCTCTAGTCAAACTTGAAGTGTCTAGCGCTTCACATCCATTTTACACCGGCAAGCAGCACGTACTGCAATCTGCCAAGCAAGTTGATAAGTTCCGCGAACGTTACGGAAAATAAACATCAGCAAATAGTTTTACCGAAAGGGCACCTAATGGGTGCCCTTTTTTTTGCACAAGGATGTGCTTATACCCTGAAGACCATGGATGGTCGAGAAGGGTGCTTGCACATGGATGTGCTTATGCTGGGAGGCCATGGATGGCTACGAGCAGTATTCGTACAAATAGCTATTAGGTAAAAAAGTAAAGTAACTTTCTTAAATATTACAATTGCTTATGCTTGCACAAGGACATGCTTATACCCAGCAGGTAGAAATAACAACATGGTGCACATGTTGCACCCTAAAAATACCTTTTCATTGAGGTATCAATTATTTCGAGATATTCCGTCTAAAAACATGACAGAATGACGTTTAGATTTGTTTCCTGTGTTTCATACATAGTCAATTAATTAAACTAACTATAAGAATAAATCTTACAATTCCTTGAAAGCACACAACCATTTATCTAAGCTGTACCCTGATCAAATTTTTAAGCTACTCTGTTCCTGATAACATCCAAATAAAACTCAACTCCCTCATATGAATTCAAAAAACCTGAAACAAGATGCCCTGACGTATCACGAGCAACCCACTCCGGGGAAACTGGCTATTCAGATAACCAAACCAACAGAAACTCAGCATGACCTGTCACTGGCTTATACGCCCGGTGTCGCTGAACCTGTTCGTAAAATTGCTGCTAACCCAGATGCTGCTTACCGCTACACCGCCAAAGGGAACCTGGTTGCTGTTATCACCGATGGTACTGCAGTATTAGGTCTGGGTAACGTCGGAGCACTCGCTGGGAAACCGGTTATGGAAGGTAAAGCCGTTTTATTCAAAGCTTTTGCTGACATCGATGTTTTTGATATTGAAGTCAACGCTGCCAGCACTGAAGAGTTCATTACTACAGTCGCCAATATTGCAGATGGTTTTGGTGGTATTAACCTGGAAGATATAGCTGCACCCCGTTGTTTCGAAATTGAGCAGGCACTTACCGAAAAGCTGGATATCCCTGTTTTTCATGATGATCAGCACGGAACAGCAATAATTATTGCTGCAGGGCTTTTAAACGCACTGGAAATTCAGGATAAAACTATTGAGGATGCTCGCATTACCTGTGTTGGTGCTGGAGCTGCCGGTCTTGCCTCAATGGATTTACTGGTCGCCTTAGGTGCTAACCAGGACAATATTACGCTGGTCGATAGTAAGGGCGTCATCCACTGTGAACGAAAAGACCTGAATAAATATAAACAGGCCTTTGCCCGAGTCACCGAAAAAAGAACCCTGGCAGATGCAATGGATCGTGCCGATATATTCATCGGTGTTTCCGGTCCCGATGTTTTAACAGCCAAAATGCTGTGTACTATGGCTGACCGTCCCATCGTGTTTGCTCTATCAAATCCTGACCCGGAAATTCTACCCGAGCTGGCCTTTAAAACTCGTAAGGATCTCATTATGGCTACCGGTCGAAGTGATTTTCCTAATCAGGTGAATAATGTTCTCGGCTTTCCATACATTTTTCGTGGTGCACTCGATGCCCGGGCAACTCATATTACGCTTGAAATGCACATCGCAGCGGTTAATGCCTTAAAAGACCTGACGAAACAGCCTGTACCTCAAGAAGTACTGGATGCTTACAACCTTGAATCTCTGGAGTTCGGTAAAGATTATATTATCCCTAAACCGTTCGACCCGAGACTTATAGAGACGGTACCTCAGGCCGTTAAAGATGCCGCCATTGCATCCAATGCGATTCATAAAAATCTGTAACTCTAATTATCACCTGATCGTGAAATTAATTAACACATTGTTATGTGGACTTCTGCTACTGATCTCGACTAACAGCCAGGCCAGCATTAATGCTGACCAGGCTTGTCAGAAAATCAGCAACAAATTGGCCAGTGTTTCTCTACGGGAATGTAAAGTTTTAAAATTAAAACCCAGCGGTTTTAACTCAGTTAACGATTTCCCGATTTTAATCAAGGAATACCCTCCTCTAAAAGGCAAGAAGCCTAAGGGGCGAGTACTGTTGATTGGCGGCACCCATGGCGATGAACTAGCGTCCATCAGTGTTGTTTTTAAATGGATGAAGAAACTGGAAAAACATCACTCTGGTTTATTTCACTGGCACGTAAGCCCTTTAATGAATCCGGATGGTGCTTTAATAAAAAGACAAAACAGGCTGAATGCAAATAGTGTTGACCTAAACCGTAATTTTGAAACTCCAGGAGCTAACGGTTCTGCCCTGACCTACTGGGCAAATAAAACACAACGAAATAAACGTCGATACCCCGGTGAAAGACCTCTAAGTGAGCCCGAAACCCAGTGGTTAAAACAGGAAATTGAACAATTTAAACCAGATGTCATTATTTCTGTGCACGCTCCCTACAGCCTTGTCGACTACGATGCGCCAAACCGCAATAATGCTCCCAAAAGGATAGGTTACCTACATAGAAACCTAATGGGCACCTATCCGGGATCATTAGGCAACTATGCTGGCATTCACCTTGGAATCCCCGTCATCACACTTGAACTACCACACGCAGGCATCATGCCCAACAAGCAGCAAATAAGTCATTTGTGGACAGATTTAATCCGCTGGTTGATTAAAAACCTGTAATTTTTCACCACGAAGGCACGAAGGCACGAAGAGCACGAAGGAAAAAATCATTAAAGCATTGGATTATTCTGGCTTATTCAGTTACTACAGTTTTACAGATCCAGATCTACTTAATAACTACTTCGTGCTCTTCGTGCCTTCGTAGTGAATACGTTTTTAACGCTTACAAAGTGGTCTTTCATCAGGATTTTCCACCGCATCAGCAATTGTATCGACCAGTTTTCCCAGTTCATCATGAGAAATCACTGTCAGAATCCGGTTCAATACATCGGGATCAACAGTTGCTAAAACAGAACGACCATCATTCAACGAAACAGCCAGCCCTACATTATTCATTTCACCAGTATCTTCATCTTGCATCACCAGAGATTCATTTAATTCCATCATCTGATCATAGAAATCTTCAATTTCTTCAGATAAATTTTCATTCAGATCATCGGCGATATACACAACAAAAGCTTCTACATCGGTTTCATCAATGCCTTCTTTAAGCAGATCAACATGCTTGCTCTGCAGAAACTCCTTAAATTGATCACAGGGTTGTTTGTGGAAAAAAATATATTCGAGTAACAGCTGTTCATTCATCTTTAGACCATATAAATTTATAAATATTGATACAAGCTATAAAACCTGCTTGATTTTTGTGATATTTTATACATATTTACAGAAACCAGTTAGAGTTTATTATCGTGTCAGTATTTCCTTATCGTCGTCCCAGACGTATGCGCAGAAATGAGTTCAGTCGTCGATTAATGCGTGAAAACCAGTTAACAACCAATGATCTGATTTATCCGGTATTTGTCATAGAAGGAGAAAATCAGGTTGAAGAAGTTACTTCTATGCCGGGTGTCGAACGGAAAAGTATAGATTTACTGGTTGAAGAAGCTAAAGTTTGTTTTGAGCTGGGCATACCTGCAATGGCTATTTTTCCGGTAACCCCCGCCTCGGCTAAAAGTGACGATGCTAAGGAAGCTTACAATCAACATGGTCTTGCTCAAAGAACAGTTCGAGCCATCAAGCAGGCTGTTCCCGACATGGGCATCATTACCGACGTGGCACTGGACCCATTTACCAGCCATGGTCAGGATGGATTACTGGATGAAGATGGCTATGTCACCAATGACAAAACCGTTGATGTGCTAGTCAAACAGGCTTTATCTCATGCTGCGGCAGGTGCTGACATCGTAGCCCCATCAGACATGATGGATGGTCGGGTTGGCGCTATCCGGGAGATTCTCGAAGAACACGGCTTTGTTAACACCAAAATTCTCGCCTATTCTGCAAAATATGCTTCCAGTTTCTATGGCCCCTTTAGAGATGCTGTCGGCTCTGCTGGTAACCTGGGCAGTGGTAATAAGTATTCCTACCAGATGGATCCAGCCAACAGCAATGAATCCCTGGTCGAAGTCGAAATGGATATCAATGAAGGTGCTGATATGGTGATGATAAAACCGGGTCTTCCTTACCTCGATATTGTTCGTCGCATAAAAGATGAGTTTCAATACCCAACTTATGTGTATCAGGTCAGCGGAGAATACGCGATGCTAAAAGCGGCCGGTATCAACGGCTGGATAGATGAAAAAGCCTGTGTGCTGGAAGCCTTGTTATCAATGAAAAGAGCCGGTGCTGATGGCATATTAACCTATTATGCAAAATCCGTAGCTGAGTGGCTAAAATAGATGGATAAGTATGCCGTAGTCGGGAATCCGATTAACCATAGCCTGTCACCCAGGATTCACAGCCTTTTTGCTGCTGAAACTAACCAGCAACTGGAATATCAGGCGTTAGAACTGGACCCTGATCAGTTTGAACATCAAGTTGCTGAATTGATTGAAGCTGGATTTAAAGGCATCAATATCACCGTACCATTCAAGGAAAAAGCCTGGGCTATAGCCGATAAACTAAGTCCACGAGCAAGTGATGCAGGAGCAGTCAATACTCTAATTTTTCAGGATGATGGACTCATCGCAGGGGATAACACCGATGGTATTGGTCTCACCCGGGATATGATTACAAATCATCATATTCTGATTAAACACCGTAAAATTCTGGTTTTAGGAGCCGGCGGTGCAGTACGTGGCATACTCGGGCCATTACTGGCACAAAAACCCGGGCTGGTCACCATCACTAACCGAACCGTTGCAAAAGCTGACGAACTGGTTGAACAATTCAGACCTGGGTCTATTGATAACACAGAAATTCAAAGCTGCTCCTATGAAGATCTGGGCAATGAAAAATTTGATTTAATAATCAACGGAACCTCAGCCGGTTTACACAATGAAGTGCCACCTATTCCAGATGAGTTGCTGGGTATTAACTCCATTTGCTATGACATGATGTACAACATCGAAAAACCCACTGCTTTTGTACAATGGGCTCTCGACAGAGGCGCTTTAAGGCAATTTGATGGTCTCGGCATGCTGGTAGAACAGGCCGCAGAAGCCTTTTTTATCTGGCGTGGCATACGTCCCGACACACAAGAAGTTTTAGCGACTCTACGCCAAAATTAACTTGTACGTTGCCGAAGTGGCAGAGCCCTGTAACCTTCTGAAATATTAAAGGCCTTTTCAAGATAAACCTGCTGAATCACGGTAATAGTTCAACAGTCCTCACTGTCTTTCATGATTCAGGTCATCGCATTTTCTGGCCATTTCCACTATGTTTTAGCTAATGATCTTAGTGTTATAGATCTGTTTATTAAACAGGTAAACCATGCAGGACCTGAAGCCATTCAAACTAAAGCTTGAAGCTCTCAAAGCAGAAATTACTCACCGAATATCAGCCATTGATAAAGACATTCGGCACGAAGGCATGTCAGCCGACTGGGCAGAACAGGCAAGTGAGCGTGAAAATGATGAAGTTCTTGAATCTCTCGGCCACTCATCTTCACACAATTTAATCATGATAAACAATGCTCTAAAACGAATAGACAGCGGTGAATACTTTAACTGTAGCCACTGCGGCGAAGCTATTCCAACTGCACGGCTAGAACTATTACCGTTTACAACAAGCTGTGTAAACTGTGCAGAAAAATTCGAACACTAAGGATAAGAAACAATTTTATATCTTTTTACTGATCTGGGGATAAGTCTATGCTAAATGAAAAACACGATCTGGTGCATGAACTACCAGAACATCGTGACCGTATTCACACACTAAAAATGAACAATCAACATTTTGCCCGCCTGTTCAATCAGTACCATAAAGTCGACCAGGAGGTTCATCGCATAGAGACCGGAGTAGAAACGACTTCAGACAATTATCTGGATGAAAGAAAAAAGCACCGCTTATATTTGAAAGATGAATTATTTCATATGATAAAAACAGCCTGAACCAGGGATTTAATTTAAAACCCGTCTCAATCAGCCATTGTAAGACCAGCTGTGTCCGGAGGCGGAGGCGGCTCATCTCCTTTATTTAATGATATATCGCTACCCACTGGCGCAATACCGATACCACTGATATCAATCACTGGTTCATCAATATTTTCTATTTGATACTGCATCGAACTGCCAACCGGGGCAATATCAGTTACCAGATCTTTAATATTTTCAGCACTAACATCCAGTGGCGTAGAAAGTAAGGCCTGGGGAACTTCATCAGACTCAGGGTATTTACTGATATATTCAGCATCATTATTTTGAGGAGATTCAGTTGATTTGCTGACAGGCTGTGGCGTAGCACTCTGTGTACTCGTGGTTTCTACCGACAGATCCACTATTTCACAAACCGCACCTGCTTTTTGAAAAGCACCACGATATTTAATCATGGTTATTTCATCAGTTTGCCTCTTGATTAAAACCCGGCGTCCCGAAAACATCTGAGCCAGACGAGTTTCATCGGCCTTAAATATTTTTCCAATCTTCTGTTTTACAGATTGCAGGTCTGCACCATCAACAATTTGTCCGCTGAAAGCTATATCAAAAAGTTTATCGGCCATAGGTTTTTCCTCAACTTTGTAATAATTATAATAACTCTATTATAGGTTATAAAAAAAGTTTAATCGGCTCTCTTGCTTCAACAGGTTCCAATTCCACCCTACGGTATCAATGACGTTTTAATCCAAGTAAAACGCACTGCTATTTGTGGAACCGATATTCATATTTATAACTGGGATACCTGGGCACAGAAAACCATACCTGTACCGATGGTGGTGGGACATGAATTTGTCAGTGAAATTGTTGCTGTGGGCAGCAATGTTAACGATTTCCAGCCAGGACAAATCGTCTCTGGCGAAGGCCATGTCGTTTGTGGTCGCTGCAGAAACTGTATGGCAGGACGTCGACACCTGTGCGCCCATACTAGCGGCATTTGCGTTAATCGTCAGGGAGCATTTGCCGAATATGTTGTTCTTCCCATGTCAAATGTGTGGGAGCACCGCCCCGGCATCAATCTCGATATCGCAGCCATATTTGACCCTTTTGGAAATGCTGTTCACACCGCCTTGCAATTTGATTTACTCGGTGAAGATGTATTGATCACTGGAGCAGGACCCATCGGTTGTATGGCTGCTGCAGTATGTCGACATGCCGATGCTCGCCATGTGGTCATAACCGATGTAAACCCCTGGCGTCTGAAACTGGCTGAAAAACTGGGGGCTAACAGAACTGTCGATGTTCGTACTGAAAACCTGGCTGACGTTCAAAAAGACATGAACATGCATGAAGGTTTCGATATCGGGCTTGAAATGTCAGGAAAAGCACGAATCCGCACCCAGATATCAGCAGCCCATACCCAGCAGGATCTGCAGACTGCCATGGATAGTTTTAGTGAAGTTAAGAAAGAGATGAACCTTTAAAATATTTTGCACCACAGAGGACACAGGGGAACACAGAGGTTTTTTGATTTGGAGCTACATTCTTAAATTAGGATCTATCTCATATTTTGAGTAAATTCGATATCACAGGAAAACATTCAAATTTTGTTTACTCTGTGTTCCTCTGTGTCCTCTGTGGTGAAATATTTTTTTCTAATTCCCTAACGAAATGGATAAGGCTTTAATCAGCATATCTACATCCTGTACTTCATGCTCAGCTGACAGAGTGATTCTCAGTCGGGCTGTATTTTCAGGCACAGTTGGAGGGCGGATTGCAGTAACATGAATACCCTTCTCAAATAGACTGGAAGCAATATTCATCGCTTTGTGGTTATCACCTATAATAATTGGCTGGATAGCTGTATCGGAAGGCATCAGTTCACAACCCAGTTGAACTACCTGCTTTTTAAAATAATGGATTAGCTCAAATAGCTTTTCTCGACGCCAACTTTCCTGCTGGATAATTTTTATACTTTGCATAACAGCTGCAGCATTAGCCGGAGGACTGGCTGTCGTATAAATATAACTGCGTGAACTCTGGATCATGGTTTCAATGAGTTCATCACTACCAGCCACAAAGGCACCACTGACACCGACTGCTTTGCCCAGCGTGGCCATCAGAATGGGCACATCATTCTGGTTAAGTTGCTGTTCCTCGCATAACCCGGCACCATTTTCACCCAGCACACCAAAACCATGAGCATCATCAAGCATTAACCAGCTTTCAGTTTGTTGGCTTAACTGGCATAGTTTTTTTGCTTCAATCTTATCACCATCCATGCTGAACACGGCATCAGCCATAATTAGTCTACGATTGTCAGACCTTTTCTTCTCCAGTAACCGTTCCAACTGGCTAAGGTCATTATGTTGATAACGCAGGAATTTTGCATCTGAGAGTTTAGCTGCATCAATCAAGGAAGCATGATTCAGTTTGTCCTGAAAAATAATATCAGTACGACCCACTAAAGCCGAGGTAATTGCGAGGTTGGCCATATAACCGGTGCTGAACAGCAAAGCATGATCACGCCCGGTAAATTCAGCCAGTTGTAACTCACAGTCATGATGCAACTGACTATGACCGTTAACCAGATGAGCAGAACCACTACCCACGCCATATTTTTCTGTGGCTTGAATAAAAGCCTTTTTTATTTCTGGGTGATTAGCCAATCCAAGGTAATCATTACTGCAAAATGATAACACCTGTTTGCCATTGATAGTATTATGAACACCCTGAGCAGATTGAGTCACCAGCCGATTGCGATATAAGCCCTGTTGCTTTCGTTTTTCTAGTGCATCACATAGTGCTTTCATAATCCTAAAACCCTTTGCACCACGAAGGACACGAAGAGCACGAAGGAATGAAAAATTGAAATTGTAGGTGCAAATTCCTGCTAAAGCCATGCAGGAATGACAGTTCTATTGATATGACTTTAAAGTCATAACTATATTTCAGAAAAAGCATTAACCCATCAACCAAGTCTAAATTATATAAATGTTTTTCCTTCGTGTTCTTCGTGCCCTTCGTGCCCTTCGTGGTGAATAATGTTTTTTAAGCAGCAGACTGCTGCGCATCTTTAGTTGTCTGTGGTTTTATACCCAGTTTAGCAAACAATTCCATATCTTTATTTTCTTCTGGATTCGGTGTAGTCAAAAGTTTTTCACCATAGAAAATAGAATTAGCCCCTGCAAAGAAACCCAATGCCTGTACCTCATCACTCATATCAGTTCTACCAGCTGATAAACGAACAGCAGACTTTGGCATCAAAATACGGGCCACAGCAATCGTTCTAACAAAATCTAAAGGGTCTAACCGTTCAGTGCCAAATAACGGAGTATTTTCCACTTGCACCAACAGGTTAATCGGTACTGATTCCGGGTGCCTGGGCATATTGGCCAATTGCTGTAACAATCCGGCACGATCATCTTCTACCTCACCCATACCAACAATGCCTCCGCAGCAAACATTGATGTTTTCATCCTGCACATGTTGCAAAGTGTCAAGTCTATCCTGATAGGTACGCGTAGTAATTACTTCATTGTAAAATTCTGGAGATGTATCCAGATTATGATTGTAATAATCCAGCCCTGCCTGTTTCAAACGGTGTGTTTGCTGCTTTGTCAGCATGCCCAGCGTCACGCATGTTTCCATGCCCAGATCCTTAACAACTGAAATCATTTCGATTACGTTATCCAGGTTTCTATCAGTAGGATTACGCCATGCAGCACCCATACAGAAACGGGTTGCACCATTATGTTTAGCATTTAAAGCTGCCTGTTTAACTTCTTCGATGGGTAATAAACGCTCTTTTTCCAGTTCCGTATCATATTTAGACGATTGCGGACAATACGAGCAATCTTCAGGGCAGGCACCGGTTTTAATGCTCAACAATGAACTGATTTGAACACTATTAGGATCAAAGTTCTGACGATGAACTGTTTGGGCCTGAAACAATAAATCATTGAAAGGCAGGTCAAATAATGTTTTTATTTCAGCCAGAGACCAGTCATGGCGCAAGGTTGTTTCAGTCATGATACAGCTCGTAAATAACGAAGTAGATAAAAGAGCTGGTCAGTCTATTACTATCAAAGGATTAGTCAATGTCAGGAAGACGTATTTATTTCAATATCAGGAATAAACTTAACCAAATTTTGAACCCCGGCCTGTGTCTAACCTGTGGCATAAGCATCACATCAAGCGAATTCATTTGCTCACACTGTGTCGACTCACTAGAACTTGTGTCCGCTCCATGCTCTTTGTGTGGTTTACCCAACAAAGCTGAAGGTCCTGTTTGCCCTGCCTGTCTACAACATCCACCTCGCTGGCAAAAGATGATTGCTCCATTAGTTTACACAGGTAGTACTCGACATATTATTCAGGATCTGAAATTTAATGAACAGCTTCATCATGCCAACGCGATGCTTACACATATTCAGCATTATTTTAAAAATCATCATGTTGATGCACTCATTCCAGTTCCATTACATCAATCCAGATTACTGGAACGTGGTTACAACCAGGCAGAAGAAATTGCCAGCAACCTTTCCCGGTTACTCAACATTCCTGTAAATCGAAGCAGCCTAAAAAGAATTAAAGCAACAGAAGCTCAATCTGGCCTTAGTTTAAACAAGAGGCAGAAAAATATTTTAAAAGCCTTTGAGTTCACCCTACAGCAACCATACAACTCGGTAGCAATCATTGACGACATCATCACAACCGGCAGCACCATGACCGAAATCTGCAAGGTTATGAATAAGGCTGGAATAAAACACATACAAGTCTGGAGCCTGGCTCGTGCATTAAAACATGACTAGATATTTCACCACGAAGAGCACGAAGTACACGAAGGAAAATCAAGGAAGTTCATTTTTAGGCATGATTATCCATATAGATTATGCCATTCACATATTTTTCAGCTTAGGCTCAGGGGTAACCAGTTAAATCCAACTTTCTTTAGGAATTTCTTCGTGCTCTTCGTGAACTTCGTGGTGATAAAATTTTTGCCTTTAAATCAGCTAAATAACAACCGGTTTTATCTGTATAATCTTTGTTTTAATCTTTATCAGCAATAACATGATTACTATTGGCCAGTCTTACTCTTTAGAAGTAATAAAAACCGTTGATTTTGGATTCTACCTGGATGCCGAAGAACTGGGTGAAGTGCTACTGCCCAAAAGACATGCCCCGGATGACATATCAGTGGGCGACTGTATTGATGTTTTTCTATACCTCGATTCTGAAGATCGTCCAGTTGCCACCACTCAAAAACCTAAAGCTAAAGTTGAAGAATTTGCCTATCTAAAAGTATTAGCCATTACCGAAATTGGTGCATTTTTAGACTGGGGATTAGACAAGGATTTACTGGTTCCTTTTGCAGAGCAGCACCGTAATATGGAAGTTGATCACTCATACCTGGTATATTTATACCTCGATCAACGTGATGGTCGAATTGTGGCTTCTTCTAAAATTGATAAATTTCTGGATGATGATAAACCGCATAATTTCAGACCCCAGCAACAGGTTGATCTGATTATTGCAAATACTACAGACCTGGGATTCAAAGCCATCATCAATAATAGTCATTGGGGAGTTTTATATAAAAACGATGTATTCCAACGGCTGAGTTTTGGTCAATCTAAAAAAGGTTTTATTAAAAAAGTACGTGAAGATGGCAAGATTGATCTCAGCCTACAAGGTGGACAGGAAACCAGAGACAAGTACGCTAAAATTATTTTACAGTATCTGAACAAACAAAACGGGTTTGCTCCAGTTCACGATAAATCTGATCCGCAACTTATCTCTCGATTATTTGGCATGAGTAAAAAAGCCTTTAAGAAAGCGATTGGTGGATTATATAAACAAAGGATTATTTCTATTGATAAAGATGGTATTCGTTTAATCGAAGATAAATAATTCATCACAAAAGGACAATCACATGATATGCCACGAAATTGATTACGAAATAATCGGCGCTGAACTACAACTCATCGAAGTAGAACTGGATCCGGGAGAAACCGTTGTCGCTGAAGCGGGTGCCATGACCTACATGGAAGAAGGCATCGAATTTGAAACTCGCATGGGTGATGGCAGCGAAGCCAATGAAGGCATCATGGGTAAATTATTCCAGGCTGGCAAAAGAATGATGACGGGAGAATCAATCTTCACCACCCATTTCACCCATCATGGACATGGCAAAAAACGAGTTGCATTCTCCGCCCCCTATCCCGGAAATATCGTGCCTCTCAACATGGCCAAATTAGGCTGCAGAATTACTTGCCAGAAAGATGCATTTTTATGCGCCGCCTTTGGCACCAAAATTGACATCAGCTTTAATCGCAAACTGGGCAGTGGTTTTTTCGGTGGAGAAGGCTTCATTCTGCAAACTCTCGAAGGTGATGGCATGGCTTTTATTCAGGCCGGTGGCACGGTGATTGAAAAAAAACTAACGGGTGAAACTCTAAGAGTGGATACAGGTTGCCTGGTGGGTTTCAGCGGCAACATTGATTATGACATCCAGCGTGCTGGAAACTTGAAATCTATGGTATTTGGTGGTGAAGGATTGTTTCTGGCTACTTTGCAGGGAACAGGAACTGTCTGGTTACAAAGCCTACCTTTTGCACGCATGGCTGATCGTATTCTGGCAAATGCTGGGGGTGGAACGGGAGAGGGTTCAGTGCTGGGTAAGATTGGTAATATGCTGGATGGGGATTGAGTCAAAAAAACATATTCACCACGAAGACACTATGAACACGAAGGTTTAAAACATGGAAAAATATTCCCTTATAGTATAGGTAAATGGTTATAAGTAATAAAACCCTTCACTTGATAACCATAAAAATCATATATCAGTGATCTTCGTGCCTCGACAATAATTCCTGCATTATTCTACCTATGGGCCTTATGCCCTATTCGTGGCACAAAGAGTTTAAACCTAAATTGCAACTAAGAGATAACACCATTAGTTAAAGTTACGCAATCAATATCAAATTATCCCGATGAACCAACTCTTCATCATCAATATAGCCTAATAACTCTGATATCTGTTTGCTGGTGTGTCCAATAATTTTTCGTGCTTCATCTGACGGATAATTGATCAGGCCCCGGGCTACTTCACTGCCCGTTGAGTTTACACAGGCTACGACTTCTCCACGTTTAAACTCTCCTTTTACTGCTTTGACTCCGATTGCCAACAAACTTGCTCCAGAATTTTGCAATACCCTGACAGCACCATCATCCAGCACCAGTTCACCTGCACAGCGCATATGACCTGCTAGCCATTGTTTCCTGGCTGCCATTTGTCCTTTAGCGGCCGTTAGAAAAGTCCCTAGTTGCTCGCCTTTCACTACTCGTTTGATAACGTCTTCTTCACGCCCAAAGGCAATGACGGTATGAGTCCCGGAACGTGATGCTTTTTGAGCAGCAATAATTTTAGTTTGCATACCACCCTGCCCCAGGGTTCCCTTACTGCTTCCAGCAAAGTCCATCAGCATCTCATCATCGGCATCGGCCTTATGAATAAAATTAGCATTTGGATTTTCATCGGGGTTGCTGTCAAAAAGACCTTGCTGGTCAGTCAGAATAATCAGTAAATCGGCTTCGATTAAATTAGCGGCTAACGCTCCTAAAGTATCATTATCGCCAAAGCGAATTTCATCGGTGGCGACGGTATCATTTTCATTCACAACCGGCACCACACCGAACTTCAGCAGGGTTCTTAAGGTAGAACGGGAATTTAAATAACGTTGACGATTGGCATGTTCACCATGAGTCAATAATACCTGGGCAGTATGGATACCGTGCTTTTGAAAACAGCTCTCATAAGCCTGTACCAGTCCCATTTGACCCACAGCCGCAGAGGCCTGCAGTTCATGAATACTTTTAGGACGGTTGGCCAGGCCCAGTCGAGTCATGCCTTCAGCCACTGCACCGGAAGAAACCAGCACAACATCGATGCCTGATAATCTCA
Source organism: Gammaproteobacteria bacterium (assembly GCA_018669845.1). Classification (GTDB taxonomy): domain Bacteria; phylum Pseudomonadota; class Gammaproteobacteria; genus JACNJF01. Next base: position 49,418 of record JABHSO010000192.1, read on the forward strand.
GTTGAGCCATTTGATCGGCCCACTCTGTTATCGCCTGATGATCTAAACCTCTTCCACCATTGGTAATCAGGGCGCTGCCAATTTTGACAACGACTCGTTTAATCTTGCTCATCCTGCTTTTCACCCGCTTCTTCTTTAGCAGCTTCAGCCTCTTCCATCAGTGTCATGATGTCGTAACACAGCTGATCAACTCCTGCTTTATTGATGGCGCTGATTTTATAAACGGGTCCTTGCCAGTTAAGCCCGTCAATGATTTTCTGACACCGTTCCTGCTGCTCTTCTTCCGGCAATAGGTCGAGTTTATTCAATACCAGCCAGCGTTGTTTCTGATGCAAAGATTCATCATAATTTTTTAACTCGTGCAAAATTTTAACCGCATCATCAACTGGATCATGCCCTTCATCCAGTGGCGCAATATCGATAATATGCAATAGCAGTTTGGTGCGTTGCAAATGTTTCAGAAAACGTATACCTAAGCCAACACCTTCAGAGGCTCCTTCAATCAAACCAGGTATATCGGCGATCACAAAGCTGCGATGCGGGGCAACACTGACGACCCCAAGATTAGGGTGCAATGTAGTGAAAGGGTAATCAGCCACTTTTGGTTTAGCCGCAGAAACGCTGCGAATAAAAGTAGATTTACCTGCATTTGGCATGCCCAGCAAACCAACGTCTGCAAGTACTTTCAATTCAAGCTGCAGATCAAATAGCTCACCTTCTGAACCCTGAGAGCACTGACGTGGCGCTCTGTTGGTAGAACTTTTGTAACGTGTATTACCCAGACCATGAAAACCACCACGAGCAATAAGAACGGGAACTTCAGTATCTGAAATATCCGCAATTAGCTCATCATGTTCAAGCGTTTTAATAATCGTGCCAAGCGGAACAGGTACAATAACATCTTCACCTTTACGCCCTGTTTTATTACGACTCTGACCGGTTCGGCCATTATCGGCCACGTATTTGCGTCGATGACGAAAGTCAGACAGGGTATTCAGGCCATGAGTACCGATCATGTAAATAGAGCCACCATCGCCACCATCGCCGCCATCTGGACCGCCCATAGGAATGTATTTTTCACGGCGAAAGCTCACTATGCCATTGCCGCCTTTACCAGCACGTACCTGGATAATTGCTTCGTCGATAAATTTCATGATCGGATTCCCGAATAAAGTGCTTAGCCCGATTGTTGCTGGACTTAAAATTAGAATTTGAAACTCAAATCCTGCTTATAGAGATCCAATACAATATTCGGGGTAGTATAGCAGTTAGGCGATTTCAGTTGTAAGAGGAAAATTATTTATACAGAGGTTCCAGCATGTCAGGCTGCTGTTTGGAAGATTTATCATTATCTCTCGCCATCAACTGTCTGACACCATCAACAATCAGCTCAAAATTAATATTCTGCTGTTGTCCACCATACAGAAGTGCATCCAGTTTTTTTATTTCACTGGCCAGCTCTCCAGGTACTTTCTGCATAACATCATGAGGATTGTTAATTTCAGTTTGAGAATAATAAGCCTTAGCCCAGTTCACTAAACTCAATCTCACCTCAGTAGCCTGTTTTTTATCACAGGCAGTTTTCAATTGTTTGAACTGCTGTTTAACAGAAGGTTTTGACTGTTCTTTATTTTGGCTGACAGAGTGTTTTTTTCTACTGTGGAAAAACCAGCTTAAACCGGTCACGATCCAGGCTGAAGCAAACAAAATAGCCAGAATCATCCACTGCCGGGACTCATTTGACAGGACTTCTTGTTGCGGAGTTTCAATATTTTTAACCGGGGTGTTATCAGGTTCTGCATTCTGAAGTACAGGAACAGATGGTGCAGTAGGTGTAATAGCTGTAGCAGAAGGTATAACATTGATAGTGCGAGCAGGAACACTAGCTACCTCTCTTTTCTGAGTTACAGTATTCCACCACGGAATGTCGATAGCCGGCAGAGTAATTAAACCTGCCACAGTTGGGATAAGCGCTACCTTTTCTACCCGGTAACCGGTAATACCCGTATCATTCTGGATATCATTCAATAAAGGCTGATCCGGATATTGTTTCAGCCCATCAATTGAAATATCGGGTAACACCGGTAATTGCGATGCAGTCAAACCATCTGCTTTGATGGATAGCGTTCGAGTTACGGGTTCACCCTGAACAAATTCAGGAGGGTTTTGCGGCCACTGTTCTAACAACTGGAACTCTTTGGCTGGTAGCCAGGGATTCACATTAATATTTGCAGGCACAGGCAATACCGCAACATCCAGAGCATTTGAACGTGCACGAACCACCTTTCCGCTGCCCAAAGAATTGAAAAAAGAATTTGAAGCGGAACCTATGCGCGCCTCAGCCAACACCGGGGCTAACTTTAAAAGTCCAGTTGTCTGCGGAAATACAGCATAACTTTTTTCGATCACCAGGAAGGCTTTATCGCCGATTCGAGTTTTATACTGCTTTTCTTCACCGAGTGGCTGAATGATTACGTCCATGCCATTGAAATCAATTTCTGCCATACCATAAGCGGACATGTTCTTATCACTGAATATTTGCTGGGTGATAACCAGTTGCTGCTGCGCATAAACCTGCTCCTGATCAACACGGATTCGAGTATAAAACCCGGATTGAGCTTGCTGATTCTGGGTCGCTGCTTTCACCATTATTTTGTAAGCAGCACTTTGATCAGAGCCGAATGAAATCGGTGGTAATACAATAACACCTACCTGTCTGGCAATAGCCGTCAGGGTCCAGGTTTTACTGCTGTTATAACTTCCATTAACAATACTGATATTACTACTTTGACTACGATTTAAAATATCCAGGTATTTTTCCAGCGGTGAAAAATCAGGGTCATCATCGACTGACTCACTGCTTTCATAAATCAGCTGAAATGATTCATTCAGATTCACTGGATTACGATCCGATTTAACCTGAATGGTAGCTGCATTTACCAGAGCCGGAACAACCATCAACACGACAAACAAGTTTAATAACAGAAAGTTCTTTTTTACTATGCCTGCAAATTTCAAAATAGAATACTTTTTATTCACCATGACTCCTTTTCCTGAGATGGCTGTTGTTGACGGCCGTACTGGTATTTAAATTTATTTCGCAATAATCCACCGGGATCATCAGGAATACGTCGTAACCATTGCGCTTCAGCCTGTTTTGAAAGACTTTCGGTTGGCTCTTCACTACTTTTCTCTTTGGCACTTTGTTGCTCTTCCTTTGCCTTCTGCTCTTCGGCTTGCTGCTGTTTGGCTTGCTCCTCTTCTTCAGCCTGCTGCTTTTCTTTTTCCGACTGTTGAGAATCTTTCTGTTCCTGCTGCTTATCTTTATCACTTTGTGATTGTTGATCATTTTGCTGCTGATCAGACTGTTCAGAATTCTGTTGCTGATCCTGTTGATCCTGATTTTCCTGATCAGACTGCTGTTTATCCCCCTGTTGCTGGTCTTCGTTACTCTGCTCACCATCCTGCTGGTCCTGATTTTCCTGCTGCTGTTGCTGCTGTTGCTGCTGTTTTTTTATAGCATCTTCCACCAGCTTACGATTAAACAGGGCATCATCATGTTCAGGTTGCTGTTTGAGCACTTCATCATATGATTCCAGCGCCTGTTCCAGCTTACCCATTTTCGCCAGTGTATTTCCGCGATTATAAGCATCTTCAGTAGTTTTCAGACTTTCCATTTGTTCAAGTGCCTGCTCAAACTCACCCGCCTTATAATGAGAAGCAGCTTTCCAGTCGGCACGATTAAAAAGTTCTGCTGCATTTTTTGCATCACCCGAATTAAGAGATTGTTCAGCTCGCTGATTAGTGTTTTTCCACAAGCTCTCCCAACTCGGAAAGCCTTCTGGCATATCGACTGCCAGCACAGGACGTGGCATGGGCAAAATAATAAAAGCCAACATTAATGATAGAAAAATACCCCGTCTAAAAACCAGTGCAACCAATGGTGTCACCAACAGCAATAACCAGGGGCCTTCCTCCTGCCATCGATCCGCTTTGAAATCAGTCTGCAGATGATCCTGTGATATTTTATTGTTTTCGAGCAATTTCTGAATGCCATGCAAATCACTGTCATCGAGGCTCATCGAGTTAAATACGCCACCTAAACGGGATGCCAAAGAACGCATTTCATGCCGATCAGTTTTAGCAATCACAATGGAACCAGTCTTATCTTTTACAAAACCACCGGATTGAGCGGGAATTGGTGCGCCCTCTTCTGTACCTACTGCGAGCACAGAAAGACGATAATCCACCATTTCCAGTCCCTCAAGCCGGGAAACACTATCGCTACTCACCCCATCACTGATCAGTAGAATATCACCCTTGTTAATACCAGCATTTTGAAATAACTGCAGCGCCTTTTCGACCGCCAGATCTGTCCGGCTACCCTGCACCGGCATAATTTCACTAGTCAGACTGCTCACCAGTGATTGAATCGTATCGGTATCATCCGTCAAAGGACTGACCGTGTAAGCCGTGGCAGCAAATACTATAAGTGCCGTTTGACCTTCTTTACGACTTTTCAGTAGATCAAGCAGCTTCAATCTGGCTCTGACAAGGCGACTGGGTTTCACATCCTGAGAATTCATCGACCTGGATAAATCTAAAACAATAACCAGTGCAGACTGTTGTTTAAAAACGGGTAAAGGTAGTTTTTTCCATACCGGTCCAGACAGGGCAAAAATCATGATCATGCCAATACTAATCCAGAATAATAACAGCCAGATATTTTTAGACCCGGCTTTTCCAACCAGCAGATGGGGTAACAAACGAGGGTCGATAACTGACTGCCAGTCACGACTGAACAGTTTCTTTGACCAGAAAAACCAGCCCAGTAAAAATAACGGAATCAGCATCAATAACCACTCAATTCGAAGTAACTGTAACTCCATCACTACTTGCCTCGACCTGTTAATCTGATAAACGCAATGAACATGGCTAATAACAAGGCTGCACCCAACGGCCACATATACAGTGATTTTTCAGGTCTAAGTGTTTGAGTATCAACTTCCACGGGTTCCAGCTCATCCAGAATTTTATAGATTTCAGCAAGCTCATCTGTATCCCTTGCACGAAAATACTGACCACCAGTTTGTTCTGCAATGGCCGTTAAGGTTTCTTCATCCAGATCCTGAGAGGGGTTGATACGCTGTCTACCAAAAAATGACTCACGCACCATTTCATCAGCACCAATACCAATGGTGTAAATCTTCAAACCATGATTAGCAGCCAGTTCAGCTGCTTTTAGCGGGCTTATCTCTCCAGCTGTATTAGCGCCATCCGTTAACAATATTAATACCCGACTACCATCCTTTTTATCTTTCAGACGTTTTATCGCCAGGCCGATGGCATCACCGATAGCCGTTTCCTTACCGGCAAGCCCAATAGCCGATTCCATCAACAGAGTATTAACTGTGGTCAAATCAAAAGTCAGAGGCGTCTGCAAATAAGCATTACGTCCAAATAAAATCAAACCCAGGCGATCACCTTCACGATCACGGATAAAATCTTTCGCTACATATTTAGTAGCCGTAAGGCGATCAACAGCCTGTCCTTTAATACGAAAATCTTCAACCTGCATACTGCCTGAAAGGTCAACAGCCAGCATCAGGTCACGCCCGCTAATGGGTAGCTCTATTTGCTCGCCCACCCATAACGGTCGAGCCGTTGCCAGCACCAGTAAAATCCAGCACAACACCAGCAAACTATTCAACCAGATATTGGCTTTAGTTTTTTGAAAGCTTGAGTTTAGTGCCTCAAAATCCTGCATAAAAGGCACTCGCAATGCAGCCTGCTGCTGAGTTCCTGTTGCCGGCATAAAATACCAGACCAGCACCGGTAAGGGTAAAAACAGTAGAGCCAGCGGCCACTCTAATTCAAACACTGGCTTTTTCCTTTGATAAGGCAGAAACCCAACGTTGCGTCTGATTAATTATTTCGTTAACGATCTCATCATCCAGCTCGGGCTTTTTCTGGTATGGCCCCTGAGACAGTAACTCTATAACATCATCACTGAACTGGTTTTTTTCTACCAGCTGATTAATTTTTGCATACCACTCGAATCCGGACATTCCCGCTGTCTGGTTCCTCCGCAGATAACTGATACCAATACGTTTTATTGTTATCGAAAGTTGCTGAATGAGTAGATGCTGGTTTTGATGGTTATTATAATCATTCAGCACCATTGCAACCTCCGCTTTGGCACTTTTTTTAAGCACTGGTCTTGTGAGCTTTTTAATGAAAGCGATCAGCGCCCAAATAATAATCAGGCTAACCAGTAATAAAACCCACCAGCCCATCGCTGGCGGCCACCAGGACACCGGGTCCGGTAGATGGATATCTCTAAGCGGTAGGCTATCGGCAGGGTTCATTAGCGCTTACTTTGATCCCGCTGCATCAGACCATCCAGCAAGGGCTGATTTGTGGAAAGTGACAGGTAACGCACGCCCGTTTTCTTACACAGCGTTTTCAGGTTTTCCTGATGCTGAGTAAAACGTTGTTGATAATCCTGTCGACTCTTTTTATTGAATGCATTAATTTCAGTTTCTGTCGAACCATCCGTCACACGATAATAACCATCAACCGGTAAATGAGTTTCCAATGGGTCGGATAACTGAATTAATTCGAGTTCATTATGTCGGCTTAAGCGACTTAATGTTGATTCAAACTGACTCGATACATTACGAAAATCACTGATTAAATAAATAAGACTGCCCGGCCTGGTGACATGTAATAAACGATTTAAGGCATGCCGAGAATCACGTTTATTTTCATCCACCAGGTGAGGTTGCTCAGTCGACTGAACACTAAATTCAGATAAATTTTTAACCAGCTGCAATGCAGAAGATTTTCCACCCCGGGGTCTTATTTCCAGGTGATTGAATTCTGAAAAAAGTAATGCACCCAGACGATCACCCTGCTGGCTGGATTTCCAGGCCAGTAATGCAGCAACTTTAGCGGCCAGCACCGATTTAAAACATTGTTGAGTGCCAAAAAACATCGGTGAACGAAAATCTACCCATAACAGCACGGGGCGTTCTCGTTCTTCACGAAACACTTTGCTGTAGGGTTTGTTAGTTCTGGCTGTCACCCGCCAGTCCATGTTACGAACATCATCTCCGGGCTGATAGGGACGAGACTCATCGTATTCCATACCCCGGCCTTTAAAAGCCGACATGAAACCACCATTAAAATGAGATCGAATCTTGGTTTTTTTCTTACGGAACAGGCGGGCATCCTGCTGCAAGGCAATCAGGCGGGATTGACTGATATGAATAATGCCATCATCACTATCCAGATTTGGTACCGATTGACTCATCGTTAGGGAACAGCAACTCGATGAATTAACTCATTGATAAAGCGGTCAGTTGTTATGCCTTCGGCTTCAGCCTCGTAGCTCAAAATAATGCGATGACGTAATACATCAAAAGCAATAGCCTGAATATCATCAGGTGTCACATAATCACGATTATCCAGCCAGGCAAAAGTTCGAGCACAACGATCCAGCGCGATACTGGCTCTCGGACTTGCACCATATTCCAGCCAGTTTTCAAGGTCCTTTCCATAAGCTTCAGGCTTGCGGGTTGCAAGCACCAGTTCCAGCAAATAGGTTTCCAGGTTTTCAGTCATGTGCACATCAAGAACTTCATCTCGCGCAGCGAACAGATCACTTTGTGAAATAACAATACTTTCGGTACTCGGTTCTGAATATTCCTGGCGAGCTTCATTGCGATTTAAGTGAAGAATTTCCTTCTCGGCCTGAGCATCCGGGTAATCTATTGTCACATGCATCAGGAAACGGTCGAGTTGAGCTTCTGGTAGAGGGTAAGTACCTTCCTGCTCTATCGGGTTCTGAGTTGCCATGACCAGAAATAATGGCGGCAGCGTGTAAGTTTTTGAACCAACAGTAATCTGTCTTTCTGCCATGGCTTCCAGCAATGCTGATTGCACTTTGGCGGGCGCACGGTTTATTTCATCCGCCAGAATTAGGTTATGAAATAACGGGCCCTGCTGAAATTTAAAACTACCATCCTGAGGACGGTAAATATCGGTACCGGTTAAATCGGCTGGTAATAAATCGGGAGTGAATTGCACACGATGAAAATCACCTTCAATGCAATCGCCGAGTACTTTTATTGCACGGGTTTTTGCAAGACCTGGCGCACCTTCCACCAACAGGTGTCCATCTGCCAGTAACGCAATCATCAAACGATTGATTAATTTAGGCTGGCCGATGATCTGGCTTTGTGCGTATTCTTTTAATTTTTGAAAACTTGCCTGGTGTGACAATGCATTTTCCTCTAATGGTTTTATTTAA
>JABHSO010000066.1 GCA_018669845.1 Gammaproteobacteria bacterium
ATTAATGCGGCTAAAAATATAGAAATCGAAGGGTTAACCCAATTGGCACCCGTAGGAACAAAGGGGCCACAATTGCGCGACGCTGGCGGCGAAGGGGTTTACCCCATGGCCGTGTCACCGCGAAGTTTAGATCAACCTAATGCCTGTCTGGAACAGGTATGACGGGGGATTTGATGAGCTCCGATTTCGCTCCCAGTCATTTATTGGGTCTGAGTTGTTCCAAACCTCTAGCAGTCGCTACTGTTGTTTTGATAGCCTCAGGTTGTACCGGGCGGCGTTAACACTGATCAATCGTTCTCAAGTGAATTAGAAAATATTTGTTAAGTAACTAACGGAAAAGTAAAAATGCAATGGGAGTGAAAAAAGTTAGATTTAAGTATAAAAATATCTCATACGATCAGGTCACTGATGGTTGGAGGCAAGATATGAATATTTCGAGTCTTTTGAGTTGGTAGAATGGACGATGCCTGAGATTGTTTTCTGATCAAGTAATTACTCCAAATTTTCAGGCAAGGGAAAATAAAATGGGAATACTTTTTCCTCGGTAAAATAATTTACGATTGAAAGTAGCGACTGCCATGCTTCCTCAAATTTAATGTCATTAGGAATGGTCAAATCAGAATTGTAGGTATCTTCTGTTATTTTAAGCTCTTCTTCAAATGTTTGGACTCCTATACAATCAAGGAATCTAGACCTACATGCGCAGACAAACTCTTTACTCGCAATATCCCAAAAAGGACCATTCGAGATAGGGTATCGCTCCAATATACGGGCAATATCATATATGTCTTTTGCTCTTATGGCTTTACCCGGCTTTTTAACTTTGCTTCTATATGTTGGCAAGCTGCTTAAGAATGCCCTGAGTTTTTCTCCCGAAATTCTTTCTAATGTGTATGCTGTAACCGTGCTGGCCCCAATATTTAGTGCTGATATTGAGTTTTCTCCTAGTTCCTCTGGAGCTGCTATATCAATTTTTAATTTAGGCAATCCTCTAACACTTCTTTGTGATAAATCTTTTATTGAAATACTGACCTCAAATGCATTCCAACCCAGCTTATGGTCTTTATTGGGTTTTTTGATTACCCTTAACTTATCAAGTTCATAAATTACTGTCTCTTGCTTTTCCAGGTAATTAACTATGGATTCACTAATTTCTATTTCTAAAATTTCTTGTAACTGAGCATAATTTTCGTACTTATCAAGAAATTCTTTAAGTATATTTGCATCAATATCTAATGATTGCCTGCTGTAAGATTCTAGTCTTTTATTTAAAATTCGAGCACCTTTGAAAACAATACAGTCCAGCAGTACTTCGCTCTCAGCCAATGCCTCGAAAATAATATCCAAAACATTGTTTTTCCAATTATTTGCAGTGTTTTTATCCAAACTTATGGAACCTTAATAAACCATTCGTTATTAATTTCATGGAAGTCAACCCCCGGAAGGAGTGAGGGTGCAAGCTCAGGGTTATTTTTAACAGTAGAGTTCTTAGCTAAATCGAGAAAATTAGACAATTCATCACTAAGCTTGTATTCCATGATTTCCATCATATAGCCCACTCTGCAAGACAAACTAATATTACCTATCTTATTTAGATATTCGAGAATAATTTTGCTTTTCAACTTATTAACAGCATTTTGCCAGGCTTCAAAAATTACTGGAGACCCTCCACAGCTAAGTGGTTTATGCAGGGTGTCTATTAGTGTTTGCTCTAAGGTGGTTATATAAAACTTGGTTCTTTCATTCAAGAACCTCTCCTTTATTCCAGGTACCAGACGTTTATCTCTATTAGTCAAATAGTATGGAACGCCTTCATAAACCAACTCTTTTTTTCCCAGTGGATTAAACATCCTTTTTTTTCTTGCTGTTACATAAGCTTCCTTGCTTTTACTCTTTTCGCCTAAAGGGCTTTTAATTAATTTTGCTACATGGTGATGACTTGGAATTTGCGTCGTTAGTTCATAGTATTCCAACGCACTGAAGTAGCAAATTACACCTTTTGGTTCAAGTGCTTGCAATAACTCAATTGGGTCAACAAAGTTTTGGTTTGATTGAAAACCGAGCAAATAGAATTTTTCTTGCTCCACCATCGTTTTTGGGTTTAACGTTTTTATTGGAGTAATTATTTTTGACCGCTCCAAATGGAGGAGAATGTCTTTGGCTGGGAACCGCTTGTACCCAGGGAGCCCAATCTCATTTCTTATGTCCACCAAGTGTTTCAATAAATCGGTTTTTGCTAAACATCTAGTACTAGGGATCTCAAATGATGGGGTAGAGAATTTTTTTGCGAACTCTGCAAGCACCTTCTCAATAAATAGCTCTTGTTGGGGTAAATATTTAGTTGTATGTGCCATTTTAATTAATACGAGGCTTTTTGTTTAATTCACATGTACCTGATAAACTTGCTTGCAAGTTTATCAGGTACATGTGAAAAGTCAACTATATTGAGGACTAGGTGCGCGAAAATAAATTTAAAATCCTGTATATAAGCTAGCTACACTTTGCTTGCAAAGTGTAGCTAGCTTATATACTCATGTCAAATTAAGGCATTGAAACTTAAGAAGCGATTTGGGGTACTAGGGGTCTGTTTATAATACGTGTAAAAAGTAGTAGGCGAATCGCCAATTCACGCGCTGATGGGTACCGATTTTAGATCCAACTGCGGTGGATGCTCGTCCATATTGTTGGTTCATTTGCTGAGTTTCAACGGGAAATGTTGCGGGAACGCAACAAAGACGGGTTTAGATACAGCAAGACGTGAGGGTAGAATAGGTGGGCGTCGACCAAAATTAACTTCTGGGCAACAAAAGGAAATTGCTATTTTGGTTAATTCAGGGAAGAAAACTAGAGCTGATGCCAGCCGGCATTTAAAATGGACTTGGGCCAGTTTGGCACTGCTCTCGTTACCAGTGAATATGGCACTGTTCTCACGAATGAGTTTGGTGCTGAATTTATGGTTATAGTCTTTCCTACGATTATTTATACTCGCATGAAGCACTTTCACCCGGTTTCTTTTTTTCATACGTTGGGGCATGCCCAACTGTGATTCAATCTCTCGGAAACGCGACTTGCATTCCAGTCGCAACTCGTCTGTACAGGTTGCGGTCTCTTTTAATCCGAGATCGATGCCGATCGCATTAGTGCCTGTTACCGGTTTTACCGGTGCTTCAACGACGATATTAAAATACCAACAATCTCTGGTATCCTCTGAAAAGTTTCCAGCGCGGGATGTGTATCGCGAGAGACCATAGCTATCCCAGACTCGGAAGAAGTGGCCGGCAAAGCGAACCTGTCCATTTACCCACCTGGCTGCATAGGACTTGAAAGGCGCCCAACCAAGAGATAGATATTTGCCGCCAGAGATACACCAGCGGAGTTTGTTGCTCTTAAACTGACGACGTGACTTTCCATGAACCGCAATCACTTCCTGAGGTGTCGTGGAATGCATAAGTTAGTGATGTTCCTTACGCACGTATTTAATTCTTTTTGGAGATCAAATACGGAGACTTCTCCCGGACTCCATCTGGCACAAGGAACAGGTATGCTGCTCAATTTACTGGAAGGTTGATTTGCCAGATTCAAGTCTGATTACTCTCAAAGACCATCTGTCTGAGTAGACCACAATGCTTATCCATAACCCTAACCGATAGTGTTTTGATGATCTTTTTATCCATGCCTATATTTTACCATGTCAGAGATTATATTGAGATCTTTAAAAGTCATCATCAATCCTGTGCTGTCCATCCTCGCCATGAAGTGACGAGGTTTTTTGTACTTTCTGATAATCAGTCTCCATAGTTCATCCAGATCAATGGAGTGGCAGGATAACGAAGTCGTGGCAATCAATTAAACGATTGCACCCCTTAAAACTTCATAAAAATCACCGTAAAGGTGACGAAAAAACAAGAAAAGCCCCGTATCAAAAATAAATCAGTGCCATCATTGATTAATCAAATATTCTGACTTATATTCATGGTGTTCTTTGTCGCTTTGCGACATTTCTTAGGTAGCTGTCCTAACTAAATAATCAGCTTTACGTGGTCTTCTGACCTTTTCCCAAACCGGGGTTTTATTACCCTGGTCGGGTGGTATTACCCCTATTTTATAGAGGTGATACTATGTCGATTAATGCAATTTTTGTTGCGTTTATCTCAGTTGTTGCAATCTTGGTTTTACTGAGAATTGCTTCAATCATTAAGGCTCAATTTATTTCCAAAAAAATTGTTGTCACTCCAAAAAGAAGAATAATAAGTCCTTCTTTAACACCGGTTATTCGTAATACTAATCACTTATCTCTAGTCCCCACGGATGAAGACTTAGCGATTCATATTCCGGTTAACCATCTTAAAAAAACCAAAGTAGATTTTGACTGGCCTGATAAATATTCTCGCCACTCTTAATCATAGTTATCCCTCTAATTTATTAGAGGGATATGTTTTGGAATTTTTCACTCGAATTGTTTTATTAGGACATATTCGAGAGCGCTTTAGAGTGCTTAATGGCTCCAGGCTGTTTGCGGGGGCTTCGCAATAAATCTGTGAAAACGGGTTCATTGCGAAGTCCCTGTCAACAACCTAATAGGAGCAAATCATGAGCACTTCACCAAAAGCCCCAACTCAAAAAAACACTTCAAAAAAAGACGAAATCAACCTCAGTCTGGTACCAATCGATAAGGAGATGGCAGTCCATGTGCCAGTTAATCACCTTCATTTCGGTAATAAAAAAACTTTTGACTGGAACGATCTGTACCGTCAACACTGAAGTACTGGCTCCCGTCATATTTTATGACAGGGGCCTTATCAAAATACACCATGTGAAATGGTGGTTTCGATAAGGCTTAATGTCTCACAGAATTAATTGCTTTGGCAATAATTAGAAGTAGCTGACTTCTATCAAAATAACCAGCATTAACTGAAACCCTGGCGGGACGACATCTCCGCATAGGGTAGTTATCTCGCTGCAACTTTAATGTAGGAGATATCTTATTATGAACATTTTACCAATGTTATTAAAGCAAGCCCGTCAAGGTCGTCCAGATCTGGCTGCAATGAATCTTGGTGCCTCTGGTTTTTCCAGTAAAGCATTGAAAATATTTGTGCGCTATAGCTATAAAGATGGCGAGCGCACATCGGTCAATCGATTGATGAAACTGTACCGGTATTACCGTCATCAGGCTGAATCTGTCTGTTGCTGTTAAGCGATCTATTGATTAATTACTTTTAATCGGTATTTCAGACAGTCACTCTCTACATTATTGCCACTCTGGTAATGCTTTGTAGAGGGTTTGACTCGCACACTTATCTTCGGAAACTCAGAATAAATATCTTTGGTCTTGAAGACATACTTTAAATAAAAGTTAACTCCAATTACTCCTCTCTCATAAGAGAAATTTAACTGGAGTTATCGTTATTTCACCCATCAGGGAGAGCTTCACCTGATGGGTGAAGTTTTCCCGATAAAATATATTGAGGAAAATCATGAATGAAAATTCAACTATAGAAAATCTAAACCAGTTTGAACACATTAATATTTTAGAGCTTAATGAAGTAGAGCAAAATTATATGGTAAAGCTTGGTTTGGAGGTTCTCCAGAAACGACACAATCCAGGTGAGTGCCTGCAGAGTCCAGAAGACACCCGGCAATATTTACAACTCTTATTGAGTGATCGAAAGAACGAGGTATTTGGTATTTTATTGATGGATAATAAACACCGAATATTAGCGGTTGAAGAACTGTTTCACGGTACTTTAAATCATGCCTCTGTCTTTGTGCGCCCTATTATACAATGTGCTCTCGAACTCAATTCTGCTTCGTGTATATTGTTTCATAACCATCCATCCGGTGACCCTGAACCAAGTAATGCTGACAAAGCGATCACGAAAAAAATCGTAGATGCTTTAAAGCATATTGATGTAAGTACACTAGATCATATTGTAGTTGGTGCCGAGGGTTCTATTTCGTTTGCAGAGCGTGGGTTAATATAAAAACCCCAATCTATCTAAATAACCCCTTTCATCAATAGATGAAGGGGGTTTTACTATTGATTTATTTCAAAGTCATCAATGAAAAATCAGAATTATTCCTAACTAGAGGTTATCTGGTGAGTTTCTTTAAACTGAAATGGATACAGAAAAATCCTGTTCATTCAAATTAAACCCTTGGGGGATACATCCCAGCTTTGGGATGGTTATCCTCCTTTGTTTAGGAGATAACAAAATGGGCTTTTTTTCATGGCTTAGTGCCGGTGATGAACAGAGCATTATGAATCGCTACACACCAGAATGCCGTACAGTTTATATGCTACAGCTCGATGGAAAACCTTCAATTCAAGACGAAGGTTACGAACGATTTGGTCCTGTACTAATAAGAATAAAGAAGAAAACACCCCAAAATATCCACTTTATAAAAACGGGGGCGATACTTTAACGATCGGATCAGTTATATCATGGGCTTCAAAACTATATTTCATGGCAATAATGCCTTATAAAATTCAATATTGAACAATAATTATCCAATTTAACAGAACCGCAATCAGCGCGTCTTCAGCAAAAAAATAATCTCATTTATCCACAGGGTTACGCACAGAAAATGTGGATAAAAAAACAAGCCCTCTCAAAGATAGCTAGAGTTTTACAAAAAGTTAATTCACTGGTCAATGAGAGAGTCCAACTGATTCAATATGGGTGGATATAATGCAGACGCCATTATTGATCCAGTTACATGATCAAATCTGCAAAATTCTCGATACGCAGACCAATGAATCAGATTTATACTTCCCATAGCAACGTTTTGTTTTATATAGTAGTCATAATTTTACTTTTTGTTTATTATATGCCTCATGAGTAAAAAAGAACCCAAAATCTTCCCTAAAGAAAGAGTCGCCCTGGCAGCATTAGGGGAAAGGATACGTTTGGCTCGAAAACGCCGAAAAATGGGTACTGTTACTTTGGCTGCCAGAGCCGATATTTCTAGAACGACGCTAAATAGAGTTGAAGCTGGCTCGCCCAAGGTGGCTATGGGGATCTTTTTCAGGGTTTTGTCAGTGCTGCATTTAGAAAGTGACTTTGATCAGTTGGCAAAGGACGACAAGCTTGGCAACGAGTTGCGAGATCTCGAATTGCGGAGGAATGAAAAATGAATATTGATAATCTTGAGGTATGGATTGATACGGGGCTAACGGGATTACAGCAGATTGGTTATATGTATCATGAGCACGGGCATATTCGTTTTGAATACATTGACCAGTGGTTTGATAGTAAATCCCGCTTCAATATCGATCCACACTTGAGTCTTGATAAAGGAAGCTTCCACCCTCGGCCTGAAATCGGCAATTTCGGGATGCTCCTTGATTCCTCACCTGACCGATGGGGTCAAACATTAATGAAGCGTAGAGAAGCACAAGAAGCTAAAGACGAGAAAAGAAAAGCTAGAACACTGTATGCATGGGATTTTTTGATTGGGGTTCAAGATCAAACACGCCAGGGGGCTTTGCGCTATAAGCAATCCGGCTCAAATACTTTTCTGGGTGATCATGAATTACCTGCTCCACCTGTTACTTATTTACAAGAACTACAGGAAATAGCAACATCGCTTAGTAGCAAGCGTATTGACGATCTTGATGCTTTAAGAAAATGGTTAAGCGTATTAGTAGCGCCTGGTGCATCATTAGGTGGAGCGCGCCCTAAAGCTAATTTTTCACAAAAAGACGGCTCCTTGTGGATCGCTAAATTTCCAGCTAAAGACGATGATATGGATATAGCTGCCTGGGAAATGTTGACACATTCTCTAGCTACTCAATCTGGAATCGATGTTCCAGAAGCAAAGCTCTATCAGTTTGGTAAAAACTACCATTCTTTTTGTGTCAAAAGATTCGATAGAGAAAATGATAGCCGTGTTTTTTATGCTTCTGCCATGACGCTTCTGGAATCAAATGAAAGTGAAGGTTACAGTTATATTGACCTTGCTCAGGTTATTCAAGATAAAGGCGAACCTGAGTTTATCAAAAAAGACCTTGAGCAATTATTTCGAAGAGTTGTTTTCAATATAATGGTCGGCAATAAAGATGATCATCTGCGTAATCATGGCTTTGTGTTAAAGGCTAATGGCTGGAGGCTTTCAAAAGCTTTTGATGTCAATCCCAATATCGATAAGCTTGAGCATGTTTTGAATATTGATGAGTCAGATAACAGGCCAAGCCTGGAAAATGCAGTAAATTGTGCTGCATATTATGATTTAAAAGATGCAGAGGCTAATGCTATTGTTGATGTCATAGGCTCAAAAGTTTCTTCATGGAAAAATGAGGCACTTAAAAGGAACATGGCAAGAGCTGAAATTGAGTTGATGGAGCAGGCATACTCTGAGAGTTAAATGTTACGCGGTGAATGCAACTTTCGAGCAAATTGGTCATTTAAAATATCTTCACCCTTGTGGCGGGTAAGCCAACGGAGTCCATCTTGAATATTGGCCTGTTCCAGATGATCAAGCTCTCCGCGAGTAGTGACATGAGAGAACTTCAATCAATCCATCTCATCAGGATCTAATGGCGTTGCGCCTTCAGGATATTCCATCAATTCATTCCAAATTATTTATCATTCCAAAGGTCGGAGGGCGATTCCCTGAGTATCTCCTGTTGCAAACGATCCACTTCAAATCTGAGTCGTTTGTTTGATAACGCCTGAACCTCCAGAGTTATTTGATTACTTGCATGAGTAACAATTTTTTCTGCTTTTATTCTTGCTCGATCTGACAATATATCTTTAACCGGTTTTTCGGGGATAACAAAGTAAACGAATCGGCAGCCCATTCCTTCGGCCATTTTCTCCATTTTTTTAAGTGTAACCCCACCTGATAATTCGGCTTTTTCAGTATTAAACACCGAAGCCTTAGTCACTCCTAACCTATTAGCTAATTGGACACCGGACATGCTTAATGCCTTACGTACACTGCGAAGCCAACCTTCGTTCGGTGCAGTTAGATTTTTAACGTGTTCTTGAGCACGGTCTACAATCTCCTGATATTGATTCAAAACAATTTATTTAAACTGACATGGTATACCTATAAATTTACCTAAACTCATTTAAAGTACACGGGGTTTGAAGTCCAACGGTACGAAAAGTAGCAATAAGCAAGTTTCAACTCTTTTGATCATTCCTAGCGACCAACCGCTATCTCCTCGGAATTACGGCGATTTCTGTAAGGTCGGATTAGCCTGGAAGCGGCCATTCAGTTTCGTAGTAAACTGGCTCTGTAATTGACTGGATTGTGCCAGAAGCAGACTTTGACCTTGATCAAACTACCTTCAAATGCAAACTGCCTATTCTTCGAGCGAGCGTAGCGTGTAACAGTCTTGGATCATCCTACTTAAATATGATTTTAATCTGAGCTATAGGAAAATATTGTA
>JABHSO010000036.1 GCA_018669845.1 Gammaproteobacteria bacterium
GCGCTCTCGTTGAATGTGAATATGAGCAGGCTCGCTATTTTCATTACTATAAAAGAAAAATCGATATGGTCCTATTCTTATAACTACTGGCATTATTAAATTATACAGCTAATCGAAAAATTTATCATTTTGCCGCTAACGTCTCACTTAACCAGCCCGCGCATACCCGGTAACGGAGCGGCACGAAAGTGACGCGGGTCTGAGTTGAAGTGCTTGTTAGCTGAACATATAACCATAACTTTACCAGAATTGCACACTTGTATTGATGCTTTCAACTTGCCTGTGTTTTAACACGCTATTGCGTTTACTGTACTTTCAGTTTTGACTACGTTCAAACTGCAACCTTTACTGCTTTAGCCTACAAAAAGTGAAGTGGTGAACATGAACAGATAACTGAAAAAATTCACGAGCTTCAGCGAGGCCACCGACTGCAACTTACTTTAAGTTCAGAGCTTGATTCTTATTTTGCTTCAGCCCTGTAACAGCGAAGTTGATGACAGGAACGTTTTTTTATTTCTGCAACTTCAAACTACTTTGTCACTTAATAATTTTTCAAACAGCTAACAGTAGAATTCAAAGGTCGTTGACCCTTGAATACATATTAGAGGGTAGACCTTTTTACTTTTATTAGGGTAATGTGATGTTTGTAACTTATTGATAAATTTGCTTATTATTTCCATTCAAAATCCCTGAATTCATTAAAAGGGTCACGCACCTTTTTATTTTTAATTAATTTATTATAAATACTAACACTTATTTTTTATACTTCATATGTCCGGTTATGGCACTAACTTGCCGGTTCTGGGTCACTCGCAATATGCTCTTCACGACCCTAATGGAATTGTAATGAGTGCTGTTTTCAGACCTGTAACACTAAGTCTATTTATCATTCAGGACTCATCTAATTGCTGATAGTGATCTGCTGCTCTTTGTACTGCTGATAGGCATTTTCACCCCAAGCGACAAGTTGATTGCCTTTAAACAACATAGCCGTACACTCATCCTCTGTTGTATTACCATCAGATGTCACATGTTGAGTACGATAAAACAGCACATATACGTTACCAGAAGTCGATTTCTTTGCTTCTGAAATGTCTGGCGAGCCAAGCTTTTCAATTACACTATTTTTATTAACGGGGTTATCAAGTGATAAACCGGCTATAAATTTACGGTTAAAAACCTCTCGGTCATCCCATGGCATTGCCTCTGGATTATGTTTGTAATACATCAGCACAACGGTAACAAATATGGCGTAAGCTCCTATACCTAATAAAATATTTATTATAATTTTAGGATTCATTTTGACCTATTTATAAATCTTCAAGAAAGTTCAGCTTATGAGGTTATTATGAATATAAAGATATTGCTAGAAGATAATTGTATTAATATTAGATTTAGAGTTAACAAATACAAGAGTTAGGGGGTATCACACGCCATTGATCGGTTGAACCCACAGCACTTACTCGACTATTGCGATGTGGTCATCTCGTAAAAGGAATACGTATTACGCCCTGATGCTTTTGCTAAATACATAGCTTCATCTGCATTTCTGATTAGCTTTTCACAGTCAACCGCATCATCAGGATAAAATGTTATTCCTATGCTTACGGAAATATAATTTTTATGCCCGCCTATTATAAATGCTGCTTGCATTTGTTGGAGAATTTTCTTTGCAATAGACTCTACATCAGATTTAGATTTTATATCTTTTAATATAATTGTAAATTCATCACCAGCTAAACGAGCAACTATGTCAGTATCTCTTACACATAGTGAAAATCTATTTGCAACTTCAATTAATAATTTATCACCAGCAGCATGCCCTTGTGTGTCATTAACTTCTTTAAACTTATCCAAATCAATAAAAAGTAACGCAAAGCTCTCTTTATCTTTAGTAACAATTTGAGCTAGCATTTCAATAAAATACGCCCGATTAGGGAGCTTGGTTAAATGGTCGAAGTGAGCCTCTTTTTCTAGTTTTGCTTCTATATTTTTCTGTCGCGTAATATCCATTAGCATTGCAATGTAATATTGAATCCGGTGCTTTTTGTCTTCAACGACAGATATTGATAAATATTCTGGAAAAATCTTGCCTGATTTGTGTTGATTCCAAATTTCACCTGACCACTTTTTGTTTTTATTAAGTTGCTTCCACATGTTTTTATAAAAATCAGTATCATGATGGTCTGAGGAAAATATTGACGGTTTTTTCCCAATTAGTTCACTTGCGGAATAACCGGTGATTTCAGTTGTAGCCGGGTTTACAGAAAATATTTGATTGTTGTTATCTGTTATAAATATTCCAGTAGAGATTTTTTTAAAAATAATATCACTAATGGCAGTCAATTTTCTGATGTATTCTTTCTGCGAGAAATAATAATTTATTAGCCAACTAAAAATTAATGCGCCTATGAGAAATAAAGTAAGTATTAGTATGGTTGAGTATAAATATGGATCTTGAGAAGTGTATATTTTTGCGAGTTTAAACTTTGTTATTATTTTCCAATAATTATCAGGTTTCGGTACTTCTGTGTTGCTATAGCTCACAACAATTGTATTAAATAGATAAGTATATTCACCCATGGTAATTACACCTTCTTTTCGGGAGTTAACTTCATTCCATAACTGCGGTTGAGCTGCAGCAAGGCTTTTGTTGTTATTAAACATGAAGCCCCATAAATCACTGTTGTTTTTAGTCAATAGCCAGAAGCCATCTTTGTTTATCATCATGCTTTCTGAGTTAGAATCAGAAAACAAATCAGCTATTCGAGTTAAAATTTTCTCTCCATAGTAATTGACAAGTATCACACCTTTTTTGTTAGAGTCCTGATATACATTTGTACCAATACGGATCATGGGTTTATAGGGAACTTCAATTTTTCCGTTCTCAATATTCAAATCCAATGGAGAGGAATATACATGTTCTGGCTTGAGTTTAATGGTGTCTTTAAAGTAATACCGGTCAGATTTATTCTGCAATTTAAATTGTGGAATTATTGCGGGGTCACCATTATTATAATCTACTCTTACTACTTCCTTGCCCGATGTACTTAGAAATCGAATTTGATCATATCTACCCTTTCTTTTTGACATAGTGACAAATTCTTTTGCAACATAGACCTTATCTACCCTGGGTTTACGGCTATTGATAAAACGGTTTAATGTTTCACTTTTTGCAATGATCTGAATATCAGAAATTATCTCATCAATTTGGGCTGTAGCTGTGTTTCGTATTAATTCAAGTCGGGCTTTTTCGCGTGTCTCAATAAGTTGATTAAAATTATCAATTTTAATTTTGTTGACTATTGTTAAGAACAAACTTGGTAGCAAGAATAATAACAAGGATAACCCCGCAAATTTTATAACAAAATTTTTATTATTCTTGATTGTATGTACTGAACGTTTGATAACTTATCTCTTTCAAAGTTTATTAACATAGAGCCGTGCGACAAAAAAGTATATACAGGTAATGACTCTTTTTGTAATATGAAATATCTTCAAATAGATAAAAAAGAATAACATGGCTAGAAGTAAAAAAACTATCCTGCTGTCAATATCAATCCTGGAATCCAGTCAATAGCATATGGAAGTAGCGAATAAAGTGATATCAGCATTGCTTTCCCCGGCACATTTCATGCATAAGTATTGAACAATTTCAATTAGCCACTTTATTATAGAGTCATGGTATTCAAAGGTTCTGCACCTGGTACTCTAGGGAACGATCGCATTGTCTATAAACCGCTATTTGCCAAAAACATGTAAAGAATGACTGGAAATGGCACTGACCTGTATTACAGTACTCTGCCATGAATACCTCAGTTGGATTGTGCAGTAATTCACATTCATTCCTTGAATGACCGTTGCCAGGGGAAAGGTGCTGGCAGTTATAGAGTTAGCAGATTTCAAATCTGCTGTACTTGATGAAAACTAATTTTGAGCGTGTCCCTACGGAAGTAGTGTGCATGACGTATCTGTAGGGTACACCATGCGCACCATGTATCTGGTGAAAATATTTTTACATCAGGATGATTATGCTGTTTGGTCTTTATCCAGTGTCGCTATTATTTTCTGTTCAAGTTTTAGTAAAAGCTGGTTGTCTCTGATGGCCTGGTGCTGATCATCAGTGAGATAAAAAATATCTTCTACTCGTTCTCCCAGAGTTGCTATTTTGGCATGAGAAACCTGCAATTGCATTTCAGTAATGATTTCAGAAAGGATATACAGTAAGCCGGGTTGATCAACTGTCGTTATTTCCAGAATGGTACGGTGATTTAGAATATCCTGGGAAAATTCAATCTGAGTGGGACTGTTGAACGATTTGAGCTGCCGTGGCATACGTTGGGAAATATTAACCTCAGGCTTTTCATGACAATCAAGTGCTTTTAACAGGGTGCTTTGAATAACTTCAATGTCGTGGGTTTCGGATAAAGGTTCTCTATTTGAATCCTGAATAATAAATGTATCCAGAGTTTGATTATCCCGGGTGGTATAGATATCGGCATGAAGAATGTCCAGGTTGAAACTGCTCAAGACGCCGACGACTCGTCCAAAAACATGTTCGGTATCGATGGTATGAATGAATATTTCAGTAGCCTTGGAATGGACTGACTGGCGGATGTTAACCACTGAGGATTTACTTTTATTATCCATAATGGCTGAGACATGCCAGCTGATCTCTTCCGCTTTATGATGTAGAAAGTAGTCACCGGGGAACTCATCACACAATCGTTCAATGTCTTCCCGTTTATAGCTTGATTGACTGATTATATCGCAGGCAGCTTCTTTGTTTACATTGATGATTTCATCGATGTCGGGTGAAAGCTCTATTCCCTGTCGGAGTGCTTTTTTAGTGGACTGATAAAGTTCGTATAACAGGGAGCCTTTCCAGTTATTCCATTGTTTTGGATTGGTGGCTCGAATATCAGCTACAGTGAGTAGATACAGGTAATCGAGCATGCTTTCACTGCCTACCTGGCGCGCAAATTCATGTACAACATCTGGGTCGCTGATATCTTTGCGTTGAGCAGTGGTAGACATTAACAGGTGCATGCGTACCAGTTGAGAGAGTACGCGCGTATCCTTCCTGTTCATAGCATGTTGCAGGCAAAAATGTTCTGCATCTTCGGCACCTTCTACCGAATGATCTCCGCCACGGCCTTTTGCAATATCATGAAAAAGTCCAGCAAGATAAAGCAGTTCTGGTTTTTCCAGTTCATCGTGGATGGTGTTACAGTGCGGGAATTCATGTTGATGTTCTTCAACCGAAAAACGGCGCAGATTGCGAATCACAAACAGGGTGTGTTGGTCCACGGTATAGGCATGAAATAAATCATATTGCATACGACCAACAATTTTTTCGAAAGCAGGGATATACGCCGCTAGCACACCGTAACTGTTCATGCGTCGTAACTGGTGAATGATGCCAATTGGTTTGCGGATGAACTTCATGAACAGCTCATTTATTTTGGGGTCAGAGCGAAATTCATCATTAATTAAGTGCAAGCTTTCCCGGATAAGGCGAATAGTTGCTGCGTGAGGTCCATGAATATCCGGACGTCCCTGCATTAACATAAATATTTCTATCATTGCTGAAGGGTTGTTGATAAAAACCTGATCATTAATGGCTTCAACATAACTATTATGCAGCTTGAAATCATCGTTGAGTTTTTCTGATTTATTAAAAAAACGTTTGTAAACGATTTCCTGATTTAATAGTTGAAGCAACATTTCATTCAATCGCTCCAATTCCATAATGGTGCGATAGTATTTTTGCATGAACTGTTCGATAGCCTGATTATTATCTCCGGCTTCAAAACCAAAACATTCGGCCAGTTGTTTCTGGTAGTCAAACAGTAACCTGTCTTCTCGCCTTCCGGTGAGTCGATGCAACGCAAAACGTACACGCCAAAGATGTGTTTGACCATCGATTAATGCCTGGTATTCCTGCTCAGTAAAAAAGCCATGATCGACCAGTTCTTTTAAATTTCGGGCACCATAATGGCGTTTAGCCACCCAGCCAATTATCTGAATATCTCTTAAGCCGCCGGGGCCTTCTTTAACATTGGGTTCCAGGTTATAGGCCGTATCGTTATAACGAAGATGGCGGTTTTTCTGTTCTTCCAGTTTGGCCAACAGAAAGTCTCGTGATGACCACATTTTTTTAGGTGAAATTGCAGTTTTATATTTTTCATAAAGCTTTTTATCACCGGTAATAAGGCGTGACTCAATCATGTTGGTGATTACCGTGACATCATTTTTTCCTTCCTGCACGCAATCTTTTAAAGTTCGCACACTGGCTCCAACCTCCAGTCCTATATCCCATAGAAAGGTTAAAAATGCAGATATTTTTTCTTCATGCTGTTTATCCGGTTTTTTACTCAGCAATAACATCAGATCAATGTCAGAAGCCGGTAATAGTTCGTCTCGACCATAACCACCTACAGCCAGTAATGTAATGATATTGTTTTGTAAGTCGCCCATGAAATGGCGATAGCAGTGAATCAGAATTCGATCTACAAACCTGGATCTCTGGCGCACCAGTAAATCAGCGGTAGATTCAGGGGTAAATGATTCATACAGTAAATCAGTAGCTTTTTTTAATGCTTCGGCAATGGGTTTTATTTCAGTGCCAGCATTGACCAGAGTTTCATCCAGCCATTCCAGTGAAGTTAAGGGCATTTTTTATAATGGCCAGTCAGGGTGTTCGGTTAAGATTTCAAAGCCATAATCTGTGACCAGGTTTGTGTGCTCCCACTGGGCAGACAGGCTGCGATCTTTTGTAACAACAGTCCAGTCATCGGGCAGAAGTTTGACGTGGCGTTTGCCAAGATTCACCATCGGTTCAATAGTGAAGGTCATACCAGGTTCAAGCACGACGCCGGTGCCAGCTTTGCCATAATGCAATACCTGTGGGTCTTCATGAAATCCTTTACCAATACCATGACCGCAGTATTCTCTAACAATACTGCAACGATTCTTTTCCGCATAGGTTTGTATGGCGAAACCTATGTCACCCAATGCTACACCGGGTTTAATCATTTCAATACCAATCTTCATACAGTCGTATGCAACCTGAGCCAGTCGTTGAGCCTGTATTTTCGGTTTCCCAACCACGAACATACGGCTGGTATCGCCATGGTATTCATCCTTAATGACGGTGATATCAATATTGATCATATCGCCATTTTTAAGAACTTTACTGGATGGGATTCCATGGCATACCTGATGATTGACCGAGGTACAAATGGATTTAGGAAAACCTCTGTAATTCAGGGGCGCTGGAATGGTCTGTTGCACATTTACCATGTAATCATGACAGATTTCATCGAGTCGATCGGTGGTCACTCCCGGAACGATATGCGGTTCGATCATTTTAAGAACATCCGCTGCAAGACGACCTGCAATTCGCATTTTGTCGATTTCTGCTGCTGATTTCAGCGTAATAGCCATAAATTGTTGCCAGTATATTGTTGAAAGGGTGTGATTATGGTATAAAGCGCGCGCCTTCGGCAATGTCCAAAGGTAAAAAACATTCTTAAACTTAAAATTAGTTAATTTTTTTGATTTAAAGAATGAAATTCACACACATACTATAAGCTTAGTTATGGGTGCCAGATTTTTACCAGAGATCCGGTCGTAACTAAAAGGTATGTGGAGGCTCAACCCAAAGTGTATCGTAGTTGTCTTTGATACAACCGTACACTTTATATGACATCTGGAGAATTCAATATGTCTAACGTCACTATGCGTGAAATGTTGGAAGCGGGCGTGCACTTCGGTCACCAAACTCGTTTCTGGAATCCAAAAATGGCGCCATATATCTTTGGCGAACGTAACAAAATTCATATCATCAATCTGGAAAAATCATTACCACTGTGTAATGAAGCAACCAGTTATCTGGGCAGCGTAGCTGCTAAAAAAGGCAAGGTCCTTTTTGTAGGTACTAAACGTGCTGCAAGTGATGCCGTGAAAAAAGCTGCTGAAAGCTGCAATATGCCTTATGTAAATCATCGCTGGTTGGGTGGAATGCTGACTAACTTCCGTACGGTACGCCAGTCAATTCGTCGCTTGAAAGAGCTGGACGAGATGCAGGCAAATGATTCTTATGACGCTAAAAACAAAAAAGAAATTTTAAACCTTCACCGTGAGCAGGAAAAACTGAACAAGACTCTAGGTGGTATCAAGGAAATGGGCGGATTACCTGCTGCATTATTTGTTATCGATGTGGGTTATGAAAATATTGCTATTCTGGAAGCCAATAAATTAGGTATTCCGGTTGTTGGCGTGGTTGACTCTAATAACTCACCAGCTGATATCGAATACATTATTCCTGGAAATGATGATTCTATGCGCGCTATCAACCTGTATGCAGGTTTAGCGGCTGACTCAATCAATGAAGGTAAAGCTTCCATTACAGTTGCTGCTGAAAATGAAGAGCTGGTTGAAGTTGAAGAAGCTACTGCAGCACCAGCTGCTGCTCCTGCAGCTAAAAAGAAAGTAGCTGTTAAAGTAAAAGCTAAAGCTAAAGTTAAAGCGCCTGCAACTGAAGAAGCTCCTGCAGCTACAGAAGAAGCAGCTCCTGCGGCTACAGCAGAAGAGGCACCTGCGGCTAAAGAAGAAGCAGCTCCAGCTGCACCTGCTAAGAAGAAGGCTGCGACCAAGAAGAAGGCCGCTACCAAGAAAGCTGCTGTTAAAAAAGACGCAGAGTAACTTAGTTACTTTTCAGTTATCTCTACTGCTAATCCCGATAATGTCGTACTGAATCGGGATTACAGTGGGGTTATCTGTAAAAGTACTTAAAGAATCGAATTTATGAGGAAAAGAAAGTGGCTATAACAGCATCCCTGGTAAAAGAACTGCGTGAAAGAACTGGCGCAGGCATGATGGAGTGTAAAAAAGCACTGGTTGAATGCGATGGCGACATCGAAGCAGCAGCCGATTTAATGCGTAAATCTGGAGCGGCAAAGGCTGATAAAAAGGCTGGACGTGTTGCTGCAGACGGAGCAGTTAGTGTCAAAGTATCTGATGATGGTAAGAAAGCCGTTATCGTTGAGATTAACAGTGAAACAGATTTTGTAGCAAAAGATGATAACTTCAAGGCTTTTGCAACAAAAGTAACTGAAACTGTATTTAATACAGACCCTGCAGATGTTGACGCTCTGAATGCAACAACAACTGACGATGGTCAGACTATTGAACAAGCTAGAGAAGCACTAATTGCTAAAGTTGGTGAAAATATCAAGGTACGTCGTTTTAAAATCATTACGACTGAAAATGCACTGGTTTCTTATCAACACGGTGCTCGTATCGGTGTATTGGTAGAGTCTACTGCCGATAATGAAATGGGGCGTGATATCGCTATGCATGTTGCTGCGGTTAACCCACAGTGTGTTTCTGAAGCCGATGTTCCTGCAGAAAGTGTCGAGAAAGAAAAGGGTATTTTAATTGCACAGGCTGAGTCTAGCGGTAAACCGCCTGAAATCATTGAAAAAATGATTCAAGGTCGTTTAAAGAAATTTCTTGCTGAAATTACGCTTCTTGGACAACCTTTCGTAAAAGATCCTGATTTGACTGTTGCCAAACTATTGAAATCTGCCAATGCAGAAGTCAATAGCTTCATCAGATTTGAAGTTGGCGAAGGTATAGAAAAGAAACAGGAAGACTTCGCTGCAGAAGTTGCTGCTCAGATGAAAGGCTGAGTGATTAAAAAGGCCGCTTTTGCGGCCTTTTTTTGAACTTAAAAAATTTAAGTGACTTTTCACCATGAAGTCACGAAGCTCACGAAGAAAAAACTTAACAATTAGCTTTTGCTGCTGGGTGTTAAACTTTAGTTTGTGAGTTTAGTAGGACTAAATTCCTGCTTTTTTAAATATTGAATAATGCTGTACCTTCCTGGTAGGCATATTTGTATGATTAAAGAATAGTGAGAAATAAATGTCAGAGTTAAAATATAAACGATTATTAGTCAAATTGAGTGGTGAAGCTCTGATGGGACAATATGATTTTGGTATTGATCCTGATGTTATAAAAGGTCTTGCAGTTGAACTTGATAACTTGCAACAGGCCGGTGTAGAAATGGGCGTTGTCATTGGCGGAGGGAATATTTTCCGTGGGGCAGGACTAGCTCAAGCCGGACTTGATCGAGTTGCTGGTGATCATATGGGCATGCTGGCAACCGTTATGAATGCCATTGCTCTCAAGGATGGTTTACAGAAACAGGGTTTGAAAGTATCAGTGATGTCTGGTCTGTCATTACCACAGGTTTGTGAAAATTACACTCAACGAGATGCCAGAGAAAAAATTGGCCAGGGTGAAATCGTTATCTTTGCCGCAGGAACAGGTAATCCTTATTTTACTACGGATACTGGTGCGAGTTTAAGAGCCATAGAAATCCAGGCTGATTTGATGATCAAGGCCACAAATGTCGATGGTATTTATGATTCGGATCCGATGAAAAATACTGAGGCCAAAAAGTTTGACCACATTACTTATGACCAGGCTATCGACCAGAGACTTGCCGTTATGGATATTACCGCTATGGTCCTGTGCAATGAAAATGATCTGGATATGTCAGTGTGCAATATCAGTGAAAAAAATGCATTATTAGCTTTGGCCAGAGGTGAAAATCTGGGCACTCGCGTAACCAAATAAATAAGAGGAAATGACATGATTAATGATATCCAACAGGATGCATTAACTCGAATGAATAAGAGTATCGAGTCCTATAAAACTGAATTATTGAAAATTCGCACCGGCCGTGCTCATGCCAGCTTGCTGGATCATGTGATGGTAGATTTTTACGGTAGCATGGTACCTATCAGCCAGGCTGCAAATATTTCGGTTGAAGATTCGCGTACTTTAACGGTCACAGCCTGGGATGGCACTATGATTCAAGCCATTGAAAAGGCGATTATGACATCCGATCTGGGGTTAAATCCAAATTCAGCTGGCAACGTGATCCGAGTACCTATGCCTCCTCTGACCGAAGAACGTCGTCGTGACATGGTAAAGATTGTCAAAGAATTAACTGAAAATGCACGTGTAGCCGTTAGAAATATTCGTCGGGATGCAAATAGCGATTTGAAATCCATGCAAAAAGATAAAGATATTTCGGAAGATGATGAGCATAAAGGTCAGGAACTTGTGCAGAAGGTAACTGATCAATCTGTCGCTAAACTTGAAGAGTTATTGCAGGTAAAAGAAAAAGAATTGATGGAAATTTAATACGACTGCTTGTTGTTATATTGGTAAAACTCTATGAGTGAAGGTCCACAGCAGGTTCCGCAGCATGTAGCCATTATCATGGATGGGAATGGACGCTGGGCTCAAAAGCGATTTATGCCTCGTACCTATGGTCATAAAAAAGGTGTAGAAGCGACAAAAAAAGCTATTTCCTTTTTTGCCAAATCAGGTGTCAGGCAATTGACCCTGTTTGCTTTCAGTAGTGAAAACTGGAACCGACCTGAAGATGAAGTATCTACTTTAATGTCACTGTTTATCAGCTCATTAGAGAAAAATACCGATGAGTTGCATGCAAATGGTATCAGGATTCGTTTTATTGGAGACCGTTCTGCCTTTAGTCAGAAACTGGTAAACCAGATTGAAGAGTCCGAAAATATGACACTGAAAAATAAAGCCATGACACTGAATATTGCTGCTAATTATGGCGGGCAATGGGATATTTTGAACGCAGTAAAAAAATTGGCAGTTAAAGTTGAAAATAGTGAAATATTAGCTGCTGAAATCTCATCAGATTTGCTATCTGCTGAATTAAGCCTGGCCGGTTCGCCAGACCCTGATTTGTTCATTCGTACAGGTGGTGAAAAACGAATCAGTAATTTTTTATTATGGCAAATTGCATATGCGGAATTATTTTTCACTGATGTATTATGGCCTGATTTTTCAGTAGAAGTGATGCAGCAGTCGTTAGATGCTTTTGCTGGTCGACAACGTCGATTTGGTAAAACTGGTGAGCAGGTTAAAGCTTAAATAAAAAGAAATTTACCATGAAGAACACAGAGAGTACGAAGAATTTAAAATAATGTTAAAACAAAGAGTTATCACTGCAATTATTCTGGCATTAGTAGTCGTTGGTACTATTTTTGGGCTGGATAGCTTTTATGTGTCTGTTTTACTGGCAGTGACTCTGTTTTTCTCTATGTCTGAAATGATCAATATGACGGTGAGCAAACTAACCATTGTGCAATGGGGTGCCGGAGTGGTGATGGTCGGATTGTTTTTTCTCGCCCTACCTTCTATGCGCATTCACTATATCTTTTATCACAGCTATGCGGGTTTACTGATGTGGATGGCCATATTGCTGTTTATGTTTCATTATCAGTTTTCTGGAAAGTGGTCTTTCACCAGTAAACTGGCAGTAAGCCTGTTTTCTGCAGTTCTTTTCTGGATATGTATCAATGGTCTATATTTTATTCATTCCCATTTTGAACAGGGTCCCTGGATATTAATGTATATGTTAACCCTGGTCTGGGTTGCCGATATTGGAGCTTATTTTTCAGGCAAGAAATTTGGCCGAAACAAGCTGGCACCAGGCATCAGCCCTGGGAAAACCTGGGAAGGCGTTATCGGTGGATTAGCACTTAACAGTGTCTGGATTTCTGTTGTTTTCTTATTGACGGATGGCTGGGGAATAGCTTACTTCGCATTTTTAATTCTGGGCCTGGTGACTTCGGGGTTATCCGTAGTGGGTGATTTGTACGAAAGTATTTTAAAACGTGAAGCCGGGTTAAAGGATAGTGGAAATACATTGCCCGGTCACGGTGGTGTGCTTGATAGAATCGATTCTGTTATAGCGGCTACACCGGTATTTTTATCCGGTTTATACATTCTAGGTGCCGTCTGATTATGAGTGCCTCGATTAAAGCGGTTACTGTTCTTGGAGCAACTGGCTCTATAGGTTTAAGTACGCTGGATGTTCTGTCACGTCATACTGACAGGTTTCGTTTATATGCAGTGACGGCAAATACACAAGTTGAAAAAATGGCAGAAATCTGTCGAAATTATCGACCTGAAGTTGCAGTCATGGCTGATACCGCTAGTGCTGAGCAATTAAAAAAACTACTGCAAAATGAAATTGAAGTAACAATTCTGGGTGGTGCGGAAGCGTTAAGTGAAGTAGCCAGTGCAGAACCCGTTGATGTCGTTATGGCAGCTATTGTAGGTTCGGTAGGATTAATGCCTACATTATCAGCTGCACGAGCCGGCAAACGAATATTACTGGCGAATAAAGAAGCTTTGGTGATGGCGGGGCATTTATTTATGTCCGAAGTAGAAAAACATGGCGCTGAACTACTACCCATAGACAGTGAGCACAACGCTATATTTCAGTGTTTAGAAAGTAACTACCAGCGGGAACTGACGACTCAGGGGCTCAATAATGAAGGGCCTGAAAGTAAAGGTGTCGCTAAAATTTTACTCACCGGTTCGGGTGGCCCATTTCGTGAATATCCACTGGATAAATTTGATGAAATCACTCCGGAGCAGGCTGTTGCCCATCCTAACTGGAGCATGGGTCCAAAAATTTCGGTAGATTCTGCCACCATGATGAATAAAGGACTGGAGCTGATTGAAGCTTGCTGGTTATTCAATGTGTCTCACGACGATGTGGAAATAGTGTTACATAAGCAGAGTATTATTCACTCGATGGTGGCTTATAATGATGGTTCTGTGTTGGCTCAAATGGGTAACCCAGACATGCGAACACCGATAGCGAATGCTTTGGGATGGCCAGAGAGAATTTCCAGTGGCGTGGAACCATTGGATCTAATACAGGTCAGTCAATTGAACTTTGAAAAAGCCGATGAGAATCGCTTTCCATGTTTACGCCTGGCTCGACAGGCGATTCAGAGGGGCGGAACCAGTATGGCAATATTAAATGCGGCTAATGAAGTCGCCGTACAGGCATTTTTGCAGTCACAAATTGCTTTTACCCACATAGCTGAATTGATTGAACAGACCATGAACAATATACCTCACCAGCAGACAGACAGTTTGCAACAAATTCTGGCTGATGATCAGGCAGCGCGTGAATTTGTGAATCATCAACTCAGTTTGATGTCGGCGGATTGCTAAATAATGGACTTACTCTCTATCTTTCAAAGTATATTAGCTTTCGTAGCGGCTATTGGTATTTTGGTGACTATTCATGAATTTGGTCATTACTGGGTGGCTCGTTTATGTGGTGTAAAAGTATTAAGGTTTTCGGTTGGGTTTGGTAAACCGCTGTGGATTAAAAAAGCCGGGGTTGATCAAACTGAATACGTACTGGCATCTATACCACTTGGTGGTTATGTCAAAATGCTGGATGAGCGGGAAGGTGAAGTTGCCGCTGATGAACTGGATCGTACTTTTAATCGCCAGCATGTCTCTAAACGTTTTGCCATTGTTGCGGCAGGACCCATGTTTAATTTTCTGTTTGCTATAGCCGCTTATAGTCTGATGTATATCAGCGGTGTTAATGGTATTAAACCTTATATCGGTGAAGTGACTAATCCCAGTATTGCCTGGTCAGCCGGCGTTCAGGAAAAAGACCTTATTATGTCGATCAATGGGATCGAGACTTTAAGCTGGGAAAAGGCTCGTTTAACAATGATGCAGGAAGCGGTCGATGGGGCTGAATTACATTTTCAGGTTCAGGGTAAAGATTTACAGATTCGAGATTTGCGACTGGATACCAGGGAGTTAAATTTCCTGCAGGAAGAACAGGCTGACTTGCTCAATCAAATAGGGCTTGGTATGTGGCGCCCACAGATTCCACCTCAAATCGATGAAGTGCTTGCGGGAGGTGCTGCAGAAGCAGCCGGTTTAAAAGCAGGTGATGATATTATTTCGCTGAATGGAAATAAGGTTGATAATATACGTCTCTGGGTGGACTTGATCAGGGGTAATGCTTCGGTTGAGATGCCGCTGGTAGTTCGTCGTGACGGACAACGGGTTGAGTTATTATTAACGCCCCGACTGAAGAATGATAATGGTAATGAAATCGGCTATATCGGGGTAAAAAATGTAGTCGTTATACCCGAAGAAATTCGCCTGCAATTACTCGTGGTTGAAAAACACGGGCTTGTTGATGCGACTCTGGAAGCCATAATTAAAACCTGGCAGATGTCGGCATTAACCCTGAAGGTACTGGGTAAACTGGTGGTAGGTGAAGCCAGTGTAAAGAACCTCAGTGGGCCGATCACTATAGCAAAATATGCTGGATTATCGGCTCAAATAGGGCTTGAACAGTTTTTTTCATTCCTGGCTATTATTAGCATCAGTCTTGGGGTATTAAACCTGTTACCTGTACCGATGCTGGATGGTGGGCATTTGATGTATTACTGTATAGAAATATTGAAGGGAAGCCCTGTTTCAGAAGGTATGGAAGCAGTTGGTCAACGCATTGGCATGGCATTATTAATGATGTTAATGACAATAGCGATTTATAATGATGTGTTGCGTTTAGTGGAGTAGTTTTAAGTTGTCCCGTATTTTATTACTGTTAAGCCTGTTTTTCTGGTTTCTAAATGTTCATGCCGCATCTTTTGTTGTAGAAGATATTGAAGTTAAGGGCATTAAAAAAATTGCCGTAGGTACTGTGCTAAATTACCTACCAGTGAAAACGTCAGAAGTTTTTGACTTTAAAGACTCTGGTAAAGTGATAAGAGAACTTTATAAAACAGGTTTTTTTAACAAGATTACCTTGAACAAAGAAGGTAATACACTGGTGATTGAAGTTGAAGAGCGCCCTGCCATAGCTAAAGTAACCGTAGAGGGTAACAAGGAAGTTAAGGATGATAGTATGCAGGATGCTCTTAAACAGATAGGGATGACCAAGGGTAAAATATATAATCCTAAATTACTGGAAAAACTGGAACTGGAGTTGCAGCAACTTTACTATTCTCTGGGTAAATATGCTGTGCGTCTGGATGCAACTGCGACTGAACTGGATGCTGACCGGGTTGAAGTTGAACTAACCATTTCTGAAGGTTCTCCTGCAAAAGTTCGAAGCATTAACCTAATTGGTAATCATGCATTTACTGATAAAGAATTGCTCGATGAGTTTGAACTGGAAGCCTCAGACAGTGGTGTTTTTGCTTCCGATAAATATTCCAGTGTGAAGTTGGCCGGAGATCTGGAAAACCTGAAATCTTTTTATCTTGATCATGGCTATATTCAATTCAATGTTGATTCCAAACAAGTCACTATCACTCCGGATAAAGGTCATATCAATGTAGCTATTAACCTGTCTGAAGGTGACATGTTTACAGTGAGTAAAATTAATTTGACGGGTGAGTTGATAGTGCCTGAATCTGCATTAAAGTCTCGTGTATTAATTCGAGAAGGCGATGTTTTTTCACGTAAAAAAATTACATCCTCAACTAAATTGATGACAAGTCGACTGGGTCTTGAAGGTTATGCCTATGCAGAAGTAAATGCTATTCCCAAAATAAATGCAGAGGATAAAACAGTCGAATTAACACTTCTGGTCAACCCCGGGCCTAAAATGCGCGTTAGAAAGGTGATTTTCGAGGGCAATACCAGAACCATGGATAAAGTGTTACGTCGGGAAATGAGACAAATGGAAGGTGCTCAGTTTTCATCCAGTAAAGTGCAACGTTCGAAGATTCGGTTACAACGTTTAAAATATATCAGCTCGGTCAATACGCGTTATGTAAGAGTGACTGACCAGACTGACTTACTGGATATTTACGTCACTGTTGAAGAACGTTTTTCCGGCAGTTTCACTATCGGTGCAGGTTACTCAGAGGATCAGGGTGCTTTATTCAACCTGGGACTCACCAATGATAATATTTTTGGAACAGGCAATCGTTTAGGTATTACTTTTAATAATAACAAAGCTCAGGAAAAATATGAGTTCAGTTATGAAAATCCATACTACACACCAGATGGCATAAGTCGTGGATTTTCCATCAGTTATACTCAAACTGATGCGGAAGAAGCCGCGTTTTCCGATTACCTTCTTGATCAGATAAAGGGCTCTGTAAATTACAGTATTCCATTATCAGAATATAATAAAATCAGATTCAGTTTTGGTATTGAACGTAGTGATGTTACGTTGTCTGTTTTCAGTTCTGCAGAAATATTTGATTTTGTTCGAGCAAATAATGAAAAATACGAGAATGTTGCCTTTCCAGAAGGCGATGTTTATGAAAATATTTTTGCAAGTATGAGTTTTAGTAAGGATAGTCGGAATCGTTTAATTTTCCCTGAAAAAGGGGTGGTTAATAGTGTGGGCGTGGAATTATTTAGCGGTGACCTTGATTACTATAAATCATTTTATAGACATCAAAGCCTGTTTCCGCTGGCAGAAAAAGTGACACTATCATTCAAGGGTAACCTTGGTTATGGGCAACCTTATAATGATACAACTGACTTACCTTTCTTCGAAAAATATAGGGCCGGTGGTGTAAGAACGGTTAGAGGATACGATTATAATAGCCTGGGTCCCCTTGATTCCCTGAATGATTCTTTTGGTGGAAATTTCCAGGTAATTACAAATACTGAGATATTATTTCAAATTGATGCCTTAGGAGGTGCAGATAGCTTCCGCCTTGGGTTATACTTTGATGCAGGTAATGTATTTGCTGATACAAATGATTTTGATGCTGACGAACTTAGAGCATCGATAGGTATTTCTGCAAAATGGTTCACAGCTGTTGGACCGATTGAACTAAGTTATGCTAACCCGATAAATAATGAACCTGGTGATGATACTAAAAATTTCCAGTTCTCATTGGGCGCACCCTTTTAATCTGAGGCTGATTTGAAATTGCTTACTAGACTTTTTTTTATTGTTGCTATCTTTGGCCTGATGGTCAGTTCGGGTAATGCGCAGCAGAAAGATAGATACAAAATAGGTTTTGTTAATACAGGTGTTGTTCTTAAAGAAGCACCTCAGGCCAGAAAAGTTGAAGAAAAGCTGAAAAGTGAATTTCTTGCCCGCGAGAAAATCCTTGTGGTTAAACAACAGGAATTACTCGAAATTGAACGAAAGATAAAAGTTGATGGCGTAACAATGACTCAAGTCGCTCAGCGTAAACTGGAACGAGAGTTAAGATTAAAACTTAGCCAGTTAAAATTTGAGCAACAGGAATTTAGAGAAGATCAGAATTTACGTAGAAACGAAGAAATTAGAAACTTGCAAACTGTTATTGCCTCGGTATTAAAACGTTTGGGTGATGAACATAAGTTTGACTTGATTTTAACAGAGGGTGTGAGTTATGTTTCAGACGTAATTGATATCACCCCCATGATTATTGATATGTTGAAAAATTTACAGGAGCAGGAATCTGCTTTGAAGTAGATCATTAAACTTACAAAAACGCTTAATAACATACCCTGAGAATGAACAATTAAAGCCATTGCTAACCCGGGTAATAATACCAATAACCATAATAAAATAGAAAATATCTCTTCCGATGCCGACACCAAATCAGCCCAGGACTTTAACGACAGTAGCCACGCTGGCCAAAGAGCTTGAACTTGAATTTAAAGGTGAAGGGACACAACAAATTAAATCTGTTTCCAACTTTTCCAGTGCAACAAAAACAGATTTATGCTTTCTACGATCCTCTAGATATATTAATCAATTAAAACAAAGTCACTGTAGTGCAGCAATCGTTCCGCTTGATTTCAACGAAGTGATTCCCGGTAAAACATTATTGTATTCAGCAAACCCGGACCTGTCTTTTGTTGAGGTCATAAAATATTTGAAGCTGTATAAAGGAAATTCAGCCTCAGGTATTCATTCTTCTGCAATAATATCGCCTACAGCAAAACTGGGTGAAAATGTAACAATAGGTGCTCTGAGTGTTATTGGAGAGCGAGTGGTACTGGGCGATAACGTCAGAATAGGGACTGCCTGTATCATTGAAGATGATGTAACAGTGGGAGCTAATTCAACTTTTTTATCTAATGTAACTATCTGCTTTGATGTGAAAATAGGCAATGAGGTTATTTTACAACCTGGTGTGGTTTTAGGTTCTGATGGTTTTGGACTGGTTTATGATAAAGGTAACTGGGAGAAAATTCCTCATCTGGGCAGTGTCATTATTGGTGACCGGGTAGAGATTGGAGCTAATACCACAGTCGACCGTGGTGCCCTTGATGATACGATTATTGAGAATGGTGTAAAAATTGATAACCAAATCCAGGTTGGTCATAATGTTCATATCGGTGAAAACACCGCGATAGCTGGTTGCGTTGGAATTGCGGGCAGTTCTATTATTGGTAAAAACTGTAAAATTTCAGGAGCAGTATCTATATTAGGGCATTTATCTATTGCTGATGATGTGACTGTTACTGGTATGTCTACAGTGGTAAAGGATATTAAAGAAAAAGGTACTTATTCATCGGGCACACCACTGATGGAAAATAAATTGTGGCATAGAAGCAATGTCCGTTATAAGTCTTTAGATAAACTGGCAAAAACCGTATCAAACCTGGAAAAAAATAAATGAGGATTCTATGATTGAATTTGACGTACAACAGGTAATGAAATATTTACCGCATCGGTATCCTTTTCTACTGGTTGATCGTGTAACAGCCTGCGAACCGGGTGATTACCTGACTGCCTTAAAAAATGTCAGCTTTAATGAACCTTTTTTTCAGGGACATTTTCCTAACCAGCCGATTATGCCGGGTGTTTTAATTTTGGAAGCTCTTGCCCAGGCCACCGGTTTATTATCTTTTTGTACGATGGAAGATGAAAGTGAAGGCAAAGGTAAGGATAAACTGTATATGCTGGTT
This sequence comes from Gammaproteobacteria bacterium, assembly GCA_018669845.1. Classification (GTDB taxonomy): domain Bacteria; phylum Pseudomonadota; class Gammaproteobacteria; genus JACNJF01. The sequence continues at coordinate 19,774 of JABHSO010000036.1, forward strand.
GGAATTGACAAAGCTCGTTTTCGTGGCCAGGTTGTTCCCGGTGATCAGTTAATCCTGGATGTGAAATTGAAACGAAATATGCGTGGCATCTGGATGTTTAACGGCAAGGCAACGGTGAATGGTGAAACTGTTACAGAAGCTGAACTGATGTGTAGTGCTCAGGATAAAGACTTTTGATCCATCCTAGTGCCATCATAGACCCTTCGGCTCAACTGGGTAAAAATGTCACTGTCGGTGCATTTACTATTATTGGAGCAGACGTCACTATCGGTGATGACTGCTGGATAGGTCCTCATGTCGTTATTTCCGGTCCCTGCATCATTGGGAATGAAAATAAAATCTATCAGTTTGGCTCTATTGGGGAAGCGCCTCAGGATTTAAAATATAATGGAGAACCCACTCTGCTAGAGATTGGGGATAGAAATGTTATTCGCGAATTTGTTACCTTAAATCGTGGCACGGTTACGGGCACAGGAAAAACCACTATTGGTAGCGATAACTTAATTATGGCTTATTGCCATGTTGCTCATGACTGTATTATCGGTAATCACATCGTTCTGGCTAATGCAGCCTCTCTTGCAGGGCATGTTGAAGTAGGCGATCACGCAATTTTAGGTGGCTTCACGCTTGTCCATCAATTTTCTCAGATAGGAGCAAGATCCTTTTGTGGTCTGGGTTCAATTATTGCTCAGGATGTACCTCCTTTTGCAACAGCGGCCGGGGACAGGGCCCGAACAGTCGGTATTAATAAGGAAGGGCTGAGACGCAAGGGATTTTCACCAGAGCTAATTCGGGCTTTGCATAAAAGTTATCGACTGATGTTAGTCTCAAAAAAATCTAAAGAAGAAGCTTTGGCTGAATTACAACCATTAATTGAGCAATATGAGGAAGTGAGGGAATTTACTCAATTTGTGACCAACAGCAAAAGAGGAATTGCTCGATAAGCGTATTACTCAGATTAATTAAATTAGAAATTAACCTCAAAGCGACTGATACAGGTTATGTTTTAATCAGATTGTTGCTGTTAGGATTAATTACTGACTGAATTAGTCAAAGGTAAATCAGATAATGTACGGCATAAAAAAAATTCTGTTACTCACCTCAACTGTATTGCTGCTAGTTTTTACCAACATATTAACAGCCCAACAGTTAACTCACTTTATACAGGATAAATCATCAGCTAAGTTCCTCGAAGATGCGGCCGGTCTATTGATGACCAATAGCGGTAAAGTGCTGGTTACTTCAACCAGAAAAGGGACTTTACTTGTACTGGACAATGATCATTTCAATAAAGTTAAGCTAAAACCCTTAGTATTCAAAAAAACAGCCTTATCCGGCATTGACCAGTTGTCAGATGGATCACTGGTCATTGCTAATTCTAGTAGTAATCAAATAGCAATCACCAATGAAACTGCTGGTAAATTAACCAGAGTATTTTCAAAGTCGGGTGATGATGCCGGTGAAATAAAAGGTACCAGGGGTATAGCTGTCTCTATTAATAATAGAATCTATGTAGCAGATAGAGTTAATAATCGTATCTCAGTATTCAATGAACAGGGACTGTTCTTCCAACATTTTGGTCATGATGGTAGTCGTACCGATTTGTCAAAACCCACTCATATTGCACTCGATGCTGAAGAAAATGTTTATGTTCTGGAAGCAGAGGATAAAAACAGGGTATCTATTTTTACCTCGAAAGGTGAATTGATAAAGCAGTTTAAGGCAAAGGAACTTGCCAGCTTATTTGGAAGTTCAATTGATTTCAGTGCAATGACAGCTGATCTAAATGGCAAGTTATATCTGGCAGATGATAATAGTAGGAAAGTGTTTATTTATGACTGGAAAAACAATCAGATACTAAGCCAGTTTGGTTCGCTTGGACAGTCCAGAGGACAATATCGAAGTATCGACCTGATGTCTGTGAATAATCAGGGGCAGCTTGCTGTGCTGGATAAGGTCAATAAAAAGGTAGAAATTTACCAGCTGGAACAAAAAGACTTTAAGCAACCTGTTTCAACGGATGTCATTAAGTTTTCGAACAAGCTGGATAGCAAGTGTAAATCTGTACATGCTTTTATAAATGACCAGACATTGTGTATCAGAAAAGGTAAAAAGGGCATAGTCACATTATCACCGGATGGAAAACAACTGGGTGTTTTTGCCAGTGAAATAAAAAATCCATCGAGCCTGCATAGTGGTAGCCAGATGGTAGCGATTCTGGAAAAAAATATGCTGCACACCTATACCCATAGTGGGAAGAAAATATATAGTATTGGGCGATATGGTATTGCAGCTGGCGGTTTTGATGGCCCTAAATATGTTTTCTCTGCTCAAAACAGGGTTTATGTCAGTGATACAGGAAACAATAGAATTCAAATATTTGCCAAAGATGGTCAGTTTGTAAATCAATTTAAGGCATCATCAAAGAGTTTTGGAAAAATAGGTCCTATAGCTGTAGATACCCAGCAGCTACTTTATGTTGTTGACCTTGAGAAAAAGGGCTTCATTAAGGTTTTTGATACAGAATTTAATTTAGTCACTGAAATAGGTAGCAAACAAGACTCTGGGTATCGAGCCAATAAGATCCATGCAATCGATGTAGATCAGAAAGACCGGCTATTTGCACTGGTCAGTTCCGAAGTGAATGACTACAGCATCAGGATGTTTGACAACTTTGAAAAGGTTCTGGAATTTGGATCAGGGGCTAAGAATGGAACTGATGTCTATTTCGATAAGATAGGTTCGATGTCTGTCGCTTCCACAGATAAAGTCCGTATTTTAGTTAATGATACCGACTTGAAGAAACAATTTCGATTTGATTACCTGGAGTATCCAGATGCGGCATTTGGTTTGCAGGTTGTTGGCAACAAGCAACAAATTAAGCTGGACTGGAGCAGCAGTTTAAGCCCTGTTATTGCAGGTTATGAAATTCAGGCTGCGATGACTGAAAGTGGCCCGTTTGATACGGTTGCTACATCTAAAAATTTGTCTAAAAATTTGTCAGTTATCAAGACAAAAAACAAACCCTGGTTTAGAGTTGTATCAATTAGCGGGTATGATTTACGTGCCAAACCTTCGGCAGCACGTGAAAATCAGTTTTATAAACTGCAGCAATTACGTCAGGCCAAAAATTATAATGACGCAATTATTTTAGCTGATCGTTTACTAAAAAAAGCGACTGAAAACGCAGATATTCTTGAACTAAAAGCAGACAGTCAGTTACTTTCAGGAAATCAACATGATGCGATATCCACTTATCGTCAGCTGGAACAGTTTGCTCAATACAAAAAAATGGCCATATCTCAACAGGTAAAAGCATTTTATGAGCTGGAGCAGTATCTGGATGCAAAGTCACTGGTTGATCAAATTTTGTTGTCCAAACCCAAAAATGTTGATCCCTATATAATTTGTACAGATCTAAGCATTCAATTAAGTGATGCAATCGGCGCAGTAAGTTGTGCTGAAGATGGTTTGATATTGCATCAGAATAACGTGAAATTACGTTACCTACTGGCCAAAGCTTATATTCTGGCTGGCATTGAAGATCAGGGTTTGATCGAATTCCAGTCGGTGTTAAACAGTCAACCTGATGATCATCATATGCGCTTGAATATCGCTAACGATATGCTTGCAATGAAACTCTTTGAACAGGCGCTTGAAAACTTTAATGTGGTGTTACAGGCACAGCCATCTTCTGCTCAGGCGAGTATCGGAAAAGCGACCAGCCTGTTGAAACTGGACAGAGATGATGAGGCCAAAGCCATTGCGATAAAACTCTCCGCCAACACTGAAACAAAAGCAGATGGTTATTATGTATTAGGTAAAATTGCACTTAAACAGGAAAAATATACAGAAGCCATTTTACGTTTAACCAGAGCAAGTAAAGTAAACCCTGAAAATATTGATGCCTGGGTATCGATGGCCAATGCCTATATAGAGTTAAATAAACCGGATAAAGCAATGACCGGATTAATTCAGGGCATCAAAACAAATCCTGAATCATTTGACCTCCAGTTGTTAGCAGGCCAGATAGAACTGAACCAGGAAAATTATAACGAGGCGACACAGTATCTCGATAAATCCGTTAGTCTAAATGCACAGTCACTACTTGCGAATACGCTTTATGCAAAGAATTTATTTGCAACCAGAAATTTCCGCAGTGCTTCAAGTTATGCCGAAAGAGCTGCAAAAATAGCTCCAAAGGATGTAGATGTTTTAACCCTTCAGGCTGATATTGCCAATCAACTGGGTAAAGTGGCTTCTGCAATTGAGTATTTGAAGACAGCGATAGACTTACAACCGGGTTCTGCCGAGTTGCAACATAAATTAGGTATAGTTTATTTAAATGCAAACCTGTTTGATGCATCAACTGAACATTTACAGAAGTCAGCTTCAATTAATCCTTCCTGGGCTGAACCGCATATTGCACTGGGTAAACTGTATAGTAAAAGGCGATTATTTGATGAAGCTATAGGCTTTTTCGAAAGGGCAGTTGAATTAAACCCTTCAGAGAATAATCGGGCTCTATTAAATACGGCTTTTACCGATAAAAAGACTTCACTGGAATTTAAAAATAATGCACCACAACTCGTTTTAACCGATCTAAATTTAAAGCATGTTTTCTCAGCAGCCTATAAAAAATATGCAGATCAATCTTTAGGCAGTGTTAATTTGAAAAATGTAGGTGCTACAGATTATGGAAACCTGGAGCTATCTTTTCAAATTAAAGAATATATGGATTTCCCCCTGGTGCAGAATATCTCTTCTATTAAGGGCAATGAGCAACAGCAGTTTGATTTTCAGGTGACTTTTAATAACAAAATTTTAGATGTTGATGAAGATATCGGTGTTCAGGTTGAAGTTAAACTTTCATTCTTGAGGGATGGAAAGAAAGATTCTATTCGACTGATTCAGCCGATGACGATTTATGGTAAAAATGCCATGGTCTGGGGTGATGCTTATATGGTCGGTTCTTTTGTGACACCTAAAGACGATACCTTGCGCGATTATGTGCGAACCACTATCAATAATTTTCAGCCTGCAATTGGACCACTCAATGATAAGCTTGTATCAGCCATGACTTATTTTTCGAGCCTTTCTGCTGCGGGCACGAAATATATTGTTGATCCCAATACACCCTATACCAGCTTACGCGATGACCAGGTAGACTATGTTCAGTTCCCTCGTGAAACTTTGAAATTGAAAAGTGGTGATTGCGATGATCTTTCAGTTCTGCTCAGTGCAGGCCTGGAAAATCTGGGAATAGAAACTGCATTTTTAGAAGTCCCTGGGCATTTGTTTTTGATGTTTAATACGGGATTAACCGAACAGGATGCCAGTTTGATCAGTCAGAATCGAAGTCTATTGGCGATTAGGAACAAACAGATCTGGATTCCATTAGAATCAACCATGATCAATGCCAGCTTCAATGAAGCCTGGGCTGAAGGCGCTAGAAAATACCATAAAGCAGTTGCAGAGAATAACCTGGGTGTTATTGATTTAAAGCAGGCCTGGCAGCATTACAAACCGGTTACCCTGAAGAAGAGTCGATATACTATTGAACATCCAGATAAAGAAAGAGCCTCGGCTTTAGTGAAGGTAGCTCAGGCCGAGTTATTATCAAAAAGCATAAATCGTTTGATATTGCCTTATCAGAGCATGATTGAGAATAACCCGACTAATATTACTGCCAGAATGCAAATAGCTATTCTATATAGCCGCTATGGCCTGTATGACGATGCTCAGTTAGCATTTGATGACTTGCTGGAACTGGCTGTAGATAATAGTGCTGTTCACAGTAATTTGGGTAACCTTTATTTATTAACGAAGCAATTTGATAAGGCGATTAATAGTTATCAACAGGCTATTTCACTGGATAAAAATGATGGTGGAATCTGGGTAAATTTGTCGATGGCAAATTATCGTAAAGGTGATTTAATATCTGCCGCTACTCAGTACCAGAAAGCTGTTACTTTAACGCCTAAGTTAAAAGACAGTTATTCAGCTTATAGCAAACTTTTGAGTCAATAAGGGGAGGTATTTATGCGAATTTTAGTATTAATTATATTTTTATTACCAATTGTTCTGCTGCCAGCACCCCAAGCTTCAGCGCAGAGTGTTATAAAAAAAACTGAGACCCATAATGTATTTAAGGGCGTTTTTTACTCGATCTGGTCAAAGTTGCGATCGCTCAATCCGCATCAACGTCAATCGGCAAAGGCAAATGTTGTGTACACTGCTGGCATAAGAGGAGCAGAATCAACGGATACTTTGATTCAACCTTACTGGAAAGGAGACTTAACCAATGACAAACAGTTTCAGGCTGAACTTAAGCAGTTTACCCTGGCTCAACAGTTTATGGATAAAGGTGAATTGAAAGCTTCGGTTAAGGCTTTTAGTGACTTCATAAACCAATATGCGTCAAGTGAGTTAATGGCTAATGCATTAATTGGTAAAGGTATTAGTTTGGCTGGTCTGGGTAAAAATGCAGAAGCATCTGTTACTCTTAAACAATTTATCGAAGATAATCCTACGCACCCTTTAATCATGGATGCGAAGCAAATTCTGACACAGTTAAACTAATAGACTAATTATTTCCAAGTTGAATATTCTAGCATTAGAAACATCTACAGAAGCATGTTCTGTGGCCATATTAAATAGCCAGAGTGCTATTTTCAGTGAATTTTCCATGACACCCAGAAAGCATACTCAATACCTGCTTGTGATGATGGATTCTGTTTTGGCTAAAGCTCATTGTCAGAAAAGTGATATTACTCATATAGCCTATGCCAGTGGCCCGGGAGCTTTCACCGGGGTTCGAATAGCCGCTTCTACTGCTCAGGGTTTGTCTATTGGACTTAATATTCCTCTGGTCGCTATTTCAACACTGGCCACTCTTGCTCAACAAACTGCTGATAGCCACAATGTTGATAAAATTATTGCCACTCTAGATGCCAGGATGGGTGAAGCTTATGTCGGTAAGTACTTAAGAAATTCACAAACCGGGCTGGTTGAGTTAGAAGGCGAAGAGCAACTGGTTAAACTCGATAAATTGACAGGGCAGCAAGAATACTTCCTTTCAGGTTCCGGGTTTAAAGCTGGTCGTGAAGCTGGGTTCGGACCATATTCCGGTTCAATTGATGAAGATGCCTTGCCAAGTGCAGCTGCACTGGTCAAGTTGGCGCAACAATCTATACAGCGGAAACAAGCTGTTCCAGCGGACCAGGCTACAATAAATTACATTCGTAATAAAGTGGCTGAAAAAAAGAAAGTTCACGTGTTATGAATAAAGGAACAAATTATTTAACTTATCCTTATGGACAGGTAGAGAGCAAAGGAAAGATCAAACAGCAACCAGAAGATTTTAAAGTTGTAGAGCAGCTGGGTTTTAGTTTTACTGGTGCCGGTGAACACCTTTTTCTTTATGTACAAAAAATCGGGCTAACAACTCACGAGTTAGTGAATATTATTGCTGATGAACTGGCCGTTCCAGCTCGTCAAATTGGTTATTCTGGTTTGAAGGATAAACATGCCATTACTCAGCAATGGTTAAGTATTCAATTACCCGGTTGTAAGCAACAGCCTGTGATCACTGAAACAGAACAGTTTCAAATTCTTCACCGCGATTGGCATGATAAAAAATTACGTGTTGGTGTGCATAAAACCAATCAGTTTGAAATAACCGTTCGAGATATTGACGGTTCGGTAGAACAGCTTTCTTCAACGATTGAAAAAATAAAGAATCATGGTTTTGCTAATTATTTCGGTGAACAACGCTTTGGTGCCCAGAAAGATAATGTAGGGCAGGCGTTGAGAATTTTAAATAATCGACATAAAAGTAAACGTTTGACCCGGACAAAAAAAAGCCTGTTTATATCTTCACTACGCAGTGAATTATTTAACCAGATCCTCAGTAATAGAATAACTCGGGAATTCTGGCAGCAACCCGTTGAGGGAGATGCCAGTATGCTAGCAGGCACTCAGTCAGTTTTTGTCGAACCTATATCCAATGAAATTATTCGACGCTATGTAGAGTTTGATATTCACAGTGGTGTCAGCCTGTTTGGCATTGGTGAAAGCAGGCTATCATTATTAGCTGAAGAATTTGAAAATGAAGTTTTATCCGCTAATCCTGAAATTTGTGAAACTTTACAGAATCAAAAAGTTAAACGTTCTTTCAGAGCAAATCGAGCAGTAGCAAGAAATCTACAAGTTGAATACTTACCAGAGAAAGATGAAATAAAGCTTAAAGTAGAGCTTGATAAGGGAGTCTATCTGACAACTCTGTTAAATCACTTTATAAATATTGATGGTGAATAACTAAGTATTTTCAATGCTGTCCTTAATGATCATGCATCATAAAGGTAGAATATCCAGCAATCTGACTAATGCCATAAATAATCAGAATTAATCCCAACACATATCGAACTGTTTTATTTTGTAATATGGCTTTAACATTGTGCGCAAAGTGACCAATCAATAATAAGGTGGGCAAAGTCCCCAGGCCAAATGCAAACATAGTGAGTGCAGAATGCAGCGGGTTAAGCTGTGTTACTGCCAGTGCCAGTGCCGAATACACTAACCCGCAAGGTAACCAGCCCCACACCAGGCCCAGTTTCAATGCACTCCAGCTATTTTGTGCGGGTAAATATTTTCTACCAAAGGGTTCTATCTTTACCCAAAGTTTTTGGCCAGCACTTTCCAGATATTTAAAACTATTAAGCAACTGGCTGATGTATAAACCCAGTAAGATAAAAAATACCCCGGCTATCTTCATTGATACAGCATGAGGGTTTGGCAGCATTTGCATTAACTGGCTGGAGAATAGTCCGACTAATAAACCAAATAAGCTGTATGAACTTATTCGGCCAATATTGTAAAACAATTGAATTGTGAAAGGCTGGCCTGAATTCTTACCATTAAAATTTGTACTGAGAGTGCTGATAATGCCTCCACACATACCAATGCAATGTGTGGAGCCAATCAGCCCCATCAATAATGCAGAAAGTAATGTAGCGGTAAGCATTTTACGAGGTGATGTTCATGAGAATATTTTCAGCATCTTTGGTGGTGAAATTTTGCTTAAGCCGCCAGTTTCCCTGTGAAATAATCTGAATAGTCCAGCGTCCTTCGATGATGGGGGGTTTAATATATCCCTTGTAATCAGGGCTATTTCCCACCCGGCTTAATGTAGTGAACTGATCCAGTCCAGAGCGAGTACGGTGAACCAGCCTGAAGGTAATTTCACTTTTAAGTTCAAGTTCAGTTGTTGCTTCCAGTGAAACCAGAATTTCTCCAGTTTTAGCATTGGTATCTACAAAAGCACGTAGTCCCATCTCTTTAGATTTTTTATCGTATTCGATAATCTGGTTAATTTGCAGTCCCTTTTTGTAGTAGTCATCCACCACCAGACCATCTTCAGTATTTATGGCAATGAAAATAGTGGCAGTTCCTGCTACAACGGCCAGAGATGGAAAGAAGATAACCATCCAGACCATCGGATTTTTAAACCAGGGTACATTCTTTAGATCAATATCTTTACTCATTGTTAACGTCCGGGTCTGGGGCCGAGAAAACGAGCTTCTTCCGTAATGCTAAGATCAGAGTTAACTGCATCCAGCTTAAAGAATATTTCGCTAGTTCGTTGTTTTAGAATTTCAGGGTCTATCTCAATACTAACTGGTACTTCAACCACAGCCCCTGATTCTGCATAAATATGCTTTTTCTGAATGTTTAGTTTCATGCCCTCTAAACCTTCAGCAGATAAATTGTATTCATGCGCTATTTTATCTTTGTTGATAACCTTTAGTGTATAGACATTTTCAATCATTCCCATGCCAGTTTCACGAAACAGAGAGTTTCGGTCCCGGATAATATCCAGTTCGATGGGAGAGCGCATGGAGATAGCGATAATGGTTCCAATGGTGATAGCGATCAAAATTAATGCATAAACTATGATTCGGGGGCGTTTGAAATCAGTATGTTTACCCTCCATCATGTTTTCAGTGGTGTACTTGATTAATCCTTTTTCATAACCCATCTTATCCATGACGTCGTCACAGGCATCGATACAGGCAGCACAGCCGATACATTGATATTGCAATCCATCACGAATATCTATACCAGTAGGACAAACCTGCACACAAATAGAACAGTCAATACAACTACCTTTATTTACATCTGCTGGTATTACTCCGCGTTTACGGGGACCACGAGGTTCGCCACGTTTTTCATCATAGGAAATGACCAGTGTATCCTTGTCAAACATTGCACTCTGAAATCGGGCATAAGGACACATGTAGAAACAGACCTGCTCACGTAACCAGCCAGCATTTCCGTAAGTGGCAAAGCCGTAAAATAATATCCAGAACCATTCCCAGGGGCCAAGGCCTAGATTGATGACGGATACAGATAATTCTCGAATAGGGGTAAAGTAACCCACAAATGTTAAACCGGTGAATAGTGAGAATGTTATCCAGATAAAATGTTTGGTGACTTTTTTAGTAACCTTATGTTTGGTTGCAGGCGCTTTATCAAGTTTCATTTGTTGAGAACGGGTGCCTTCAACCATGCGCTCAATCCACAGAAATACTTCGGTATAAACTGTTTGGGGGCAGGCATATCCACACCATAATCGACCGGCCAGGGCGGTGAAAAAGAATAATGACAGGGCCGCTATGACCAGTATCATGGTGAGGTAGATGAAATCCTGAGGCCAAAAAATGAGGCCCAGGATATAGAACTTCCTTTCTGGTAAATCAAATAGAATGGCCTGGCGACCGTCCCACATTAACCACGGTATGATGTAGTAGAAACCCAGTAATGTTGATATACCCGCGATTCTTAACGTTGCAAACAGTCCATGAACTTGACGCGGATAGATTTTTTGCCGTTTCTGGTAGAGTTCCTGGTCAATAGAAGGCTTTTCAGCCTCTTTTGATGAGGTAGCCGGTTTTGTATCAGTCATGATAAGTATCTTAAAAAGTTATAAAAACTGGTAATAATTATTCAATGAAACTCTCTGAATTTCATTGAAAATTCTCAATTCACACTTTAGTTTCTTTAATTAATTTGAAATTAAATCAACCCGCCGACCTGTTACAAAGTTACACTTCGTCTTTATAGACAGCACAGGGTTTGCAAGGTCTCGCAAAATAAAGCGTCAAAATACAGGGTATAATTGCAAATACCCAAAACAGGAAAAAACCGATTGAATAAGCGCCTAATCGAGTAATATTGTAATCAATGAAAACATTCAAAGGATCAAAAATGGTGAAAAAGACTATAGTTTCTATGCCTGCGACCAGAAATGAAGGCCATAACACCGCGATCACTTTCTGAATTGTAGGTATTTCCGAATTTTTTAAAGTTTTGTTTTCACCCATTTTTATCCCCCTGTATAAATATTTATAAATAAATTATTGTTGACTCAAACTGTAAACATAAGCTGCTAATATGTGTACTTTTGCTTCTCCGAGCAATTCTTTGTGAGCCGGCATAACACCGGTTCTACCATTTGCAATTGAATGTTGAATAACACTTCGTGATGCCCCGTACAACCAGATGCCATCGGTCAGATCAGGAGCGCCCAGTGCGAACATGCCTTTAGCATCAGGCTGGTGACAGGCCGCACAGTTAGTACTAAATATTTTCTTACCTTCAATGATTTCGTTTGCAGGTACTTCTCGGCCAGACAGGCTAAGCACATACGAAGCTACACTTTTAACACCTTCTTCTCCAAGTATTTCATTCCATGCAGGCATGCTACCATTTCTGCCGTTCATGATGGTGGCTTTAATCTGCTCAGCTGAACTACCATATAGCCAGTCTTTATCGGCGAGGTTAGGAAAACCCGTTGCGCCTCGAGCATCAGAGCCGTGACATATTGCACAGTAGTTGGCAAACAGTCGACCACCAGTGCGGTTGGCTTCTTCATTTTTAGCCAGCTCAGGAATAGCGATGCTTGCATACTGCTGATACAACGGTTCATATTTGACTTTGGCTGTTTCGACTTCTTCACTATGCTCTAACGCACTGGTCCAGCCTAAAACACCTTTTGTTACTCCCAGACCGGGGAATAGTATCAGATAACCTAATCCAAACACGATTGTGATATAAAACATGGCAACCCACCAGAAAGGCAGTGGGTTATTTAACTCTTCAATACCATCCCAGGAATGACCTGTAGATTTCACTTCTTCGCCATCTGCTGGCATCTTTATTTTCGAGTTGGACACTAATAAGTAAATCAACCAGAAGATTCCGCCGAGTGCACCGATGGAGATATAAATTGTCCAGAATACAGGGTTAAAGAAATCAGACATCAAGATTTCTCCTGCGTATCTTTTGACTCAGTTTCAGCTTTTTCCTTTTCCTGGTTAACCTGTACAGGATCATCTTCATCCAGTACCAGCCTGGCTGCTTCATCAAAATCTTTCTTACGACGACCACTATAGGCCCACACAATAATTCCGATAAAAACGATAAATACGACTACTGTCCAAATTGAATGCATTAAAGCTGTCATGATTAAATACCTTTCAAAGCGGTGCCAAGAGATTGAAGATAAGCGACCATGGCATCAATTTCTTTTTTGCCTTTAAATGAGTCTGCTGCATTCTGAATTTGAGCATCACTATAAGGGTGACCCAGGTAGCGTAAACCTTCCATACGTTGTTGAATTTCACTGTTATCAAGATCATTTTCAGCTAACCATGGATAAGAAGGCATGATGGATTCAGGCACAACATCGCGTGGGTTAATCAAGTGAGCAATATGCCAGTCATCTGAATAGCGTTCTCCAACACGATGCAGATCAGGACCTGTACGTTTTGAACCCCACAGAAAAGGGCGATCATAGATAAATTCACCGGCGGTTGAGTAATGCCCATAACGTTCTGTTTCAGCACGGAATGGACGGATCATTTGAGAATGGCAACCAACACAGCCTTCACGAATATAGATATCTCGTCCAGCCAGTTGTAAGGCACTATAAGGTTTTAAACCTTCTACCGGTAAGGTGGTACTGGTCTGGAAAAACAGTGGCACAATTTGTACCAGTCCACCAATGCTGATGACACCGATGGTCAGAATAATTAACAGACCAATATTTTTTTCAACTTTTTCTTGAACAGACATGATTCTCTCCCCTAATGTGCAACAGGGACAGCAACGTCCGCTTCGGCGGGTTTTGCACCCGATATGGTTTTTGCCATGTTGTATGCCATGATAAACATTCCGCTGAGAAAGAAAATACCTCCCAGCAGGCGAATGACATAAAATGGATGGGTAGCCTGAACTGATTCAATAAAGCTATAGGTCAGAGTGCCGTCATCATTGATCGCACGCCACATCAAACCTTGCATGATGCCGGAAATCCACATAGCCGTGATGTATAAAACAACACCGATGGTAGAGATCCAGAAGTGAGTTTCGACCAGACTATTACTGTAAATTTCACGGTTAAATAATCGTGGAATAAGGTAGTACATGGCACCAATAGAAATGAATGCTACCCAGCCTAATGCACCGGAATGCACATGCCCGATGGTCCAGTCTGTGTAATGAGACAGAGCATTAACAGTTTTGATAGCCATCATCGGGCCTTCAAAAGTCGACATGCCATAGAATGAAACAGAGACGATTAAAAATTTAAGAATTGGGTCGGTACGTAACTTTTCCCAGCTGCCTGACAATGTCATGATGCCATTAATCATGCCGCCCCAGCTTGGTGCTAACAGTATGAGTGACATCACCATGCCTAGAGATTGAGTCCAGTCTGGCAGGGCTGTGTAATGTAAATGATGCGCACCTGCCCAGATATAGGTAAAAGATATTGCCCAGAAGTGAACCACTGATAAACGGTAAGAATAAACAGGGCGGTTAGCCTGTTTAGGAATGAAGTAATACATAATGCCAAGGAAACCGGCAGTCAGGAAAAATCCAACAGCATTATGGCCATACCACCATTGAATCATTGCATCCTGAACACCCGAGTACATGGAGTAGGACTTTAATGCACTGACTGGTAACGCCATGCTATTAAAAATGTGTAACACAGCGATAGTAATGATAAAAGCGCCGTAGAACCAGTTGGCTACATAAATATGCTTAACCTGACGTTTTACAATAGTGCCAAAAAATACAACTGCATAGGAAACCCAGACCAATGCAATCAACAGATCAATAGGCCATTCAAGTTCGGCATATTCCTTACTGGAAGTGTATCCCAGTGGTAAGGTGATGACGGCTGAAACAATAATGGTTTGCCAACCCCAGAAAGTAAAACTCGCAAGCTTAGGGGAAAATAAAGAAGCGTAACAGGTTCTTTGAACCACGTAATAAGATGTTGCGAAAAGTGCCGAACCACCAAATGCAAAAATTACCGCATTGGTGTGAAGGGGACGTAATCGTCCAAATGAAAACCATGGCAAATCAAAATTTAACACTGGCCATGCGAGTTGTGCTGCAATGATGACACCGACAGTCATGCCCACTATGCCCCATACGATAGTCATGATGGCAAACTGCCGAACAATTTTATAGTTATATTGCTCGGAAATAACGTTTTCAGTCATATTTTGAGTTTCCAGATATAATTGTTTTACGAGGCTGATAGATCAGTAAGTTCTAATATATTTATATTGTCAGTTGTTTTGGCTTAAATTGCAAAAAAAAATGGCTAACCTGAATTAGCCACATTAAATATTTAATTAAGTTATTAACAGCTTCTTATTCTGTTATCGATCAATTAATTGGTGAAACTTGGCTGAAACCCAAACCCCCACATCAGTGCGGTTAATGCCAGTAAAGTAACGAGAGCTACCATGCCCATCGCCAACATTGAACTCGACATCAGAAACCCTTTGTCTTTAGAAATATTCATCATAACGGGCACACCGCTATACAGTAGATATACCGAGTGAGCCAGAGCCACAAGACCAATGATCAGGTTGATCCATAATATAGGAAACAACTCAACTATACCCACCAGAAAAATAGGTGTTGCCACATAAGCTGATAATGCGAAACAGCGGTTAATTGAAGTATTGCCTCCATATGTTTTACACATCCAGCTCACCATCAATCCGAGGCCAATAACGGCTGATACAACTGCCAGATAGTAAAGTATTGAAATTGTCATGGCGCTTTCAGGTGTTAACTTTACAGCTTCTCTTGATCCAATTTGCCATCCACTGGTAGTAGTGCCATAGTATCCGGCTGCCGGTCCTATGAGGGCCAGTATCAGGACATACCCAATGAGTAGTCCGGAAATATCATTGTTTTCCTGACTTATTTTTTGCCATTCCTGTTTTGGATGTATTAATAGACCCAGTGCGTGGGTAAGATTAAGCATAGTTAACTCCTCTCTAATTATTTTCTATTTGAATTATTTTATTATTGTTATCAGGTAAGTATGTCGTTACAAAGTGATCTTAACATAAATCAAGTGAGTGAAAAAAGTAAGGGGAGCTGTTTTCATTGTGGCCTGCCTTTGAATGGCTGTGAATTGACCGTTGAAATAGAAGAGCAAAGCCAACCCATGTGCTGTGCCGGCTGTCAGGCAGTCGCAGAAGCAATCGTAAATTCTGGTAATAAAAGTTATTACCGCTTCCGGGAAGAAAAATCTGTAACAGGAAAAGAGCTTGTACCTGAATTTCTAGCAAAAATAAAAGTCTTTGACCACCCGGCAGTTCAACAGCAATTTGTACACAATCAGTCCGGTCAAATAAAGCAGGTATCATTAATTATCGAAGGCATCGTCTGCGCTGCCTGCATCTGGTTGAATGAACAATACCTACGTCAGTTGCCGGGCATAACCAGCGTAAATATTAATTATTCTACCCATCGAGCCAATGTTGAATGGGATGAAGGGCAGATAAAGTTGAGTCAAATACTCGAAGCCATTTCTAATATTGGCTATCTTGCACATCCTTATGACCCTGAAACACAGCAGAAAATTTATGAAGATCAACGCAAGCTGCTAATTCGTCAAATCGGTATTTCCGGGTTGTTCGGTATGCAAATCATGATTTTTGCCGTTGCCCTGTATGGTGGTGACTGGTGGGGTATCAGTGAAAATTTTCGAGAATTTTTTCGTTGGCTTAGTTTGATGCTGACGACACCAATCATGCTATTTTCTGCGACACCATTTTATAAAGGTGCCTGGCTGGACTTCAAACATAAACGTGCAGGCATGGATGTTCCTGTCGCTCTTGGTTTGACCCTGGCTTTTACTGCCAGTTGTTACAATACCTGGACTGGACATTCGGATGTGTATTTTGAATCGGTGGCGATGTTTGTCTTCCTATTGTTATCGGTACGATTGTTTGAATTATCTGCACGGAAAAAAGCGGCTGAAAAAATTGAATCTCTGACAAATCTGACACCCACTATGTCCAGTCGGTTAAACCCGGATGGTAATGTTGAAGTTGTGCCAACGGTAGAGCTATCTCTACAGGATCAGTTCCTGGTAAAGCCGGGAGAAATCATTCCAACCGATGGAGTTTTGCTATCTGAGCATGCTCTGGTTGATGAAGCTCTGCTTACCGGAGAGCAGCATGCAGTGAGCAAGTTTGCAGGTGATGTGTTAATCGGAGGAAGTTATAACCTGGAGCAACCGATAACTTTACAGGTGCATCAACTGGGGCAGGATACTGTTCTGTCCGGAATTAAGCGGCTGATTGAACAGGCTCAGGGCTTCAAACCCAATGTTGCGATGTTAGCTGATCGTGTGGCCAGTGTTTTTGTGGCTATTTTGCTAGTGCTCGTCGTTATCGCAGGTTTTTACTGGTGGCAGGTTGATCCAACCAGGGTACTGCAGGTGCTTGTAGCTACTTTGGTCGTGACCTGTCCCTGTGCTTTATCGCTGGCAACCCCTGCATCATTATCAGCAGCAATCGGGGCTTTAACCCGTGATGGAATGCTGGTGGCTAAGTCTCGTGCGCTGGAAGTTATGCCCCAAATTGATACGGTGATTTTTGATAAAACAGGGACATTAACCACGGGCGTTTTAACATTACAAAAACAGATCGATTTTGCAGAATTTACAGCAGACAAGCATCGGCAAATAGCACATAGCCTGGAACTGCATTCAGAGCACCCGGTCGGACGTGCCCTGGTAAATGACGATATTGAAACCCTGTCCGTTAGTAAAATGCAAAATGTGACCGGTAAAGGCGTACAAGGTTTTATTGATGGAGAAACCTACTTTATTGGTAATGCTGGCTTTATCAGTGAAGTCGCTGAGATACCTGGAAATCAACCTTTTGAAGATAATGTTCAGGTTGTCTATCTGGCTCGAAAGGGGCAGTGGCTGGCCAGCTTTTCTTTTACCGACCCGCTCAAACAGGATGCTCGTCAAACTGTCGATCAAATGCGTCAACGTGGAATAGATGTAAGAATTCTCAGTGGTGACCGAAAATCCTATGTTAAGTCAATTGCGGATCAACTGGGTATTTTACACTTCGATGCTGAGCAATTACCGGATGATAAATTACAAAAAGTAAAACAGTTGCAGGCTAAAGGTCATAAAGTAGCCATGGTTGGGGATGGTATTAATGATGCACCGGTACTGGCTGCAGCTGACCTTTCTATATCGTTGTCTGTAGGCACGGATCTGGCCAGGGCGGCTTCAGATCTGATTATAAACGGTGGGCATTTAACGCCAATTCTCGATTCAATAAAAATCACCACTAAAATGATGCGTATTATTCGACAGAATTTTGGTTGGGCAATAGCGTATAATATTGTGGCAGTGCCATTCTCTATGGCCGGTCTGGTTCAGCCCTGGCTTGCCGCAATAGGCATGTCATTGAGTTCATTAATTGTTGTGTTAAATGCTTTACGATTGAGATTATAGTTTTGGAAATTTTATACTTACTAATCCCACTGGCGATGTTAATTCTAGTGGTTATAGCAGGATTTTTTTTCTGGTCGGTTAAATCCGGGCAGATGGATGATCTGGAAGGGCCAGCTTATCGAATATTAATGGATGATGACTCTATTAAACCTGAGGTAAAGAAACAGGATAAAGAAAAGTCCTGACCCTAAGACATATTCACCACGAACTAGGGCAGGAAGCCCGTAGGTAGAACAATGCAGGAGCAATTGTCGAGGCACGAAAGCCACGAAGAAGTTGAATAGACATGACAGGTATTTTAAAGTTAAAAAAATCTGTCTAAAAGTCCTTAGTAGCAACCCAGTAATAATAGCTTCGTGCTCTTCGTGCCTTCGTGGTGAGAAATATTTAACCTCTCTGGTTTTTCAAATACACATAACTGGCCCCGGATCCCCCATCTTTAGGTTGAGCCGGACAATAAGCAAGAACCACACTTTGTTCACTCAACCAATGCTGTACAAGAGGACGTAACACGGCTTCAGACTCCGAATTAAAACCTTTGCCATGAATGATCAATACCATTCGGGATTGCATATTGATGGCATCTCTCATAAATGATTCCAGTTCCCGGGTCGCCTGGTGTTTTCGATGACCATGTAAATCCAGTATGGCATCGATATTTAATTGCCCCGATTTGATTTTCCGCTGAAGTTTTTTCTGCACACCATGATGAAACCAGCTGTGTTGACTGGTTTCAGGAATGTTGTGAGTTATGGGATTAAACTCTGAAACTGGATCGGTGAAATCCTTATGGGCTTTTATCACATGCTTTTTTCTAGGTGTGCTCTGATAGACATCAATTTTATCATTTTTTAGCTGACGAATACCCGCTAGAGACTGCATAAATCCTTTTCCTTCTTTTTTGGTTTCGTTTGACATGGTTTTACTGTTTTTTGAATTGATGTCTTCTGGAATAAAGTCCTGTTATCAAAGACTAATATCCCATCATAGTGCAAATTAATTCCTGAGTCCTCGTGAATTAGTTTATCATTCGCGCTTATTTAAAATTCTTGTTTTTTATGCATATTCTGCTTAGTAATGATGATGGTTATCTGGCCCCTGGATTGAAGGCTATTGCCGATGAATTATCTATGATGTCAGAGATAACCGTGGTTGCACCAGATCGTAATCGTAGTGGTGCCAGTAACTCACTGACGCTTCAGCGACCTTTACGTGCCCAGATGACTCCGCTGGGCTTTTATAAAGTGGATGGAACGCCCACCGATTGCGTGCACCTGGCATTAACCGGTTTATTAACGGAAGAACCCGACATGGTTGTTTCTGGTATAAATTCTGGTGCTAATCTGGGTGACGATGTTATTTATTCAGGCACTGTGGCCGCAGCGACTGAAGGCAGGTTTCTGGGTTTGCCAGCGTTGGCTGTGTCACTGGCAAGTCGTGATGAATTACATTTTGATACTGCTGCTAAAGCTACCGGTGAAATTATTCGTAAATTATTAAAAACACCTTTACCTGAAGATACTATTTTAAATATAAATGTACCGGACCTTCCATGGCCTGAAATCAAAGGTTTTCAGGCTACCCGACTCGGGTTTCGTCATCGGGCAGAACCGGTAGTTCAGCAGCGTGACCCTTATGATCAGAAAATATATTGGGTGGGTCCAGCTGGCCTGGCACAGGATGCGGGTGAGGGTACTGATTTTTATGCGGTGAAACACGGCTATGTGTCGGTGACGCCACTGCAAATAGATTTGACTCGTCATGAAGGGGTTAAACCTTTGCAGAACTGGTTAGATAATGAATAACTTGTCGCATGAAAAGCTAAAAGGAATTGGCATGACCTCGCAGCGAACGCGTGATCGCCTCATTGAGAGATTGCAGCAGCAGGGTATAAATAATCAGAAAGTACTGGAAGTGATGAGGAATACGCCACGCCATCTGTTTGTTGATGAAGCTTTGTCGCATCGGGCTTATGAAGATACAGCGCTGCCTATTGGTTTTGGGCAAACTATTTCCCAGCCTTATATTGTGGCACGTATGACTCAGATGATTTTAGCATCTGGCATGCCCTTATCAGTTCTTGAAATTGGAACAGGTTGTGGTTATCAGACAGCGGTTTTAGCACAAATAGTTCCTCAGGTTTATAGTGTTGAACGCATTGGTGCCTTGCATCAACAGGCAAAGAAAAGATTATCTGAGTTACAATTCTATAATGTAGAGTTAAGGCATACCGATGGTAATGGCGGTTGGCCTAATTTAAATTATCATTTTGACCGGATTATAATGACGGCTGCCTGTTCTGATATTCCCCGAAAGCTTGCGGAACAGTTGAATCATAAAGGTGAAATGATTCTGCCTTATGATGATGGCAAGAGTCAGGTTTTACTTAAAATTACTCGGCGACATGATGAGTTTGAAACTGAAGCCTTTGAACCCGTTTCTTTCGTGCCATTACTGCCAGGGATTAGTTAATGAAAATATTTGAAAAACTCTATCAATCGGTGATTACCGCTTCCTCCAGTAAAAGCGCACCCAAGGTATTGTCTACCCTCAGTTTTGTGGAATCTTTTATTCTTCCTTTTCCTCCGCCGGATGTGATGTTAGCTCCAATGTCTCTGGCGAAACCTGATCGTGCTATGTATTTCGCCACGATTACGTTAATTGCATCATTACTCGGTGGCGTAGTTGGTTATTTAATAGGGGCCTTTGGTTTTGAAATAGCTCAACCTTATATTGTTGAATGGGGATACCAGGAAGTTTTTGATAAGGTCATGCAATGGTTTCAAGTGTGGGGTTTCTGGGCAGTTCTGGTTGCTGGGTTCTCTCCGGTACCTTATAAAATATTTACAATATCAGCGGGCGTTTTGAGCCTTGCATTTATTCCGTTCATGCTGGCTTCTTTTATAGGACGTGGAGCACGTTTTTTTCTGGTTGCATTTTTGCTATCAAAGTATGGGGCTGCTATAGAACCAAAATTACTAATGTATATCGAAAAAATTGGATGGGCTACGGTAATTCTATTGACCGTGGTAATACTCTTTTACAGCTTTTAAGATGTCGCATCCGTACCATTTTTTATTTTCAATTTTGCTGTTATTTTTGTCGGCTTGCTCAGTAATACAGCAACACAGTTTGAAAGGAGCTGGTTGGTATTTAGTTAAACCAACCGATACTCTTTATTCAGTAGCCTGGCGTTATGGTCTGGATTTTCAACAATTAGCTTTATGGAATAATATTTCTGAGCCCTATGTAATAAATCCTGGTCAACAGTTGGTGCTTATTGAGCCTGACAAATTACCGGCAAAAACCAAATCTAGAGAGGTTAAGGCTGGTAACTCATTGATAAAGCAAACAGTTATCGTCAAGCCGTTGGCGCCTTCTTATAATCAGGCGATACGCTGGCGCTGGCCAGTTAAAGGATCTGTTTTAAATCGCTTTTCAATCAAGGACCTGGATCGTCGTGGTATTGATATTGCAGGGAAAATAGGGCAATCTGTGTACGCTGTTGCTGCGGGCAAAGTCGTTTATAGCGGTTCCGGCATATCCGGTTTAGGCAATTTGATTATCGTAAAACATGATAATACTTACTTAAGTGCATATGCCTATAACAGTAGTATTTTAGTACAGGAAGGTTCTCAGGTGAAAACTGGAGCGCATATTGCGAATATGGGAAGAGGCAAAAATAATAAACCCATGCTCCATTTTCAAATTCGAAAGAAAGGAAAACCGGTTGACCCATTACATTTTTTACCAGATACAAAATGAGCAAAAAAACTCTCAAGGGGACTGTTAGTATGAGCAAATCAAATGATCCAACTATTCTTCAGGATAAGGAAATTCCAGCTGATGAAATTGTGGAATCAATTCAGTCTGAACAGAGTGAGAGTGAAAAACCTGTTGATATGACTTTTGTCGAACCGTCGGCTGAAGATGAAAAAGTTATAAAAGAAGAAGTCGATGAGGCTGCCGATAAATTTGTTGAAAGACGAAGAACTATTGAACGACGTAAAACAAGCACTCGTCGTCGAGTTTCCGATGCTTATCCTACCCGTCTATATTTGAGTGAAATTGAAGGTTCTCCTTTATTGACTGCTGAAGAAGAAGTTTATTATTCGCGAAAAGCTCAAAAGGGCGAGTCTGATGCACGCGATACGATGATTGAATGCAACCTTCGGCTGGTTGTTAAAATTGCCAGACGATACATGAACCGTGGTTTACCTTTACTGGATTTAATTGAAGAAGGAAATTTGGGTTTAATCCGGGCTGTAGAGAAATTTGATCCCGAACGTGGTTTTAGATTTTCCACTTATGCAACCTGGTGGATACGTCAAACGATTGAGCGTGGTTTAATGAATCAGACTCGAACTATTCGTCTGCCTATCCATGTGATCAAAGAACTAAATACTTATTTACGCACAGCTCGTAGATTAACCCAGGATTTAAACCAGGAAGCCACATCTGAAGATATTGCCAGAACGCTCAATAAACCTATCGCTGACGTTGAAAAAATGCTCAAACTGGCTGATAGGGTAACCTCGGTCGATATTCCAATGGGAGGGGATGGTGAACGTCCTTTACTGGATATTATTCCAGATGAAAATAACCCGGACCCTTCTTTAATCTTGCAAGATGAATCTGTTTTAGAACATCTTGATACCTGGCTGGATGAACTAGATGGTAAGCAGCGAGAAGTGGTTGTTCGTCGATTTGGTTTGCGTAACCACCCCCGTGGAACTCTCGAAGAAGTTGGAAAGGAATTAGGTGTCACCCGCGAAAGAGTAAGACAGGTTCAAATGGATGCTTTACGCCGGTTAAGACGAATACTGGAAAATAGCGGTTATTCTCGAGATAATATTTTACGCTAATTATCGTATATATGAATAGACTTGTAGGAATTATATTTACTCTGGTAATTGTATTTTCGAGCCTATCATTTTCTCTTCATGCTGAAACCTTCACCAGTTCGTTTGGGCAAAAATTTGTCAACATCGAATCTGGTGAATTCGTTATGGGTACGCAAAATTTTGATCTGCTGGCTAAAGAAGTTACACCTGAACGCCGGGATCATTTAAAAAAGGAATTACCCGCACATAAAGTGACCATCAGTAAAGATTTTTATCTGGCCACTACTGAAGTGACTCAGCAGCAATGGTTCGAACTGATGGGGTATCAACCGGGTAAAGAAAAAAGGTGGCAGAGAGATGACTGGAAAAACTTACCGGTTAGTCGTGTCAGCTGGCAATCAGTTAAAGAGTTTATAAGCGTTCTAAACGATCTTGATGAACAGTATCTATATCGTTTGCCAACAGAAGCAGAATGGGAATATGCAGCTCGTGCCGGCACTAGTGGTTTACGTCCATTTAAATATGAAGAAATGGCTGACTACGCCTGGTTTCGGGAAAGTTCAGATAACAAACCGATGCCAGTAGGTTCACTAAAGCCGAATGCATGGGGACTGTATGACATGATCGGAAACCTGTGGGAATGGGTCGAAGATTCATTTGATGCCGAGTACTATAAAATATCAGCATCAACAGATCCTATGGGTGGTGAGCTTTCGAGTAGAAAATCTATGCGTGGAGGCTCATATCACTGCACTCCTGAAAGAGTTCGTGCAGGGATCAGGGGATCTTACGTTGAGCATCGATCCTTATCTGTTTTGGGATTTAGACTTGTCGCAGAAAAAAAGTAGTCGCTACTTAAAGAGTTACAATAATCGTAACTACTCAGCGATTTTCAAAATTCGATTACTTAAAAAAATTTTTTCACCACGAAGAGCACGAAGGACACGAAGGTAAATATTTATGGGGTAATAAATGTTTACCTTATATCAATGATCGGTTTATCAGCTTTATATTTTCAGTTATTTGATTTTCTTCGTGAGCTTCGTGAGCTTCGTGCTCTTCGTGGTGAATATCTTTTGACTTTGTAACTACACTGAATAGTTACCAATAATCAATCAATTTGAATATCTTTTGACTTTTTTAATTACACAAATAGCTGCTAATAGTCTTTATAATATTTCTGAAGCATAATCTGCCAGGCGGGATCTTTCGCCGCGTTTTAACGTAACATGCCCACTGTGTTCCCAGCTTTTGAATCTATCCACAATATAAGTTAAACCAGAAGTGGTTTCGGTCAGGTAAGGAGTATCTATCTGTCCGATGTTACCAAGACAAACGACTTTGGTGCCGGGCCCAGCGCGGGTAATTAGTGTTTTCATCTGTTTTGATGTCAGGTTTTGTGCTTCATCCAGAATGATGAATTTATTCAGAAAAGTTCTGCCTCGCATGAAATTCATTGATGAAATTTTAATTCGGTGACGAACCAGATCAGTAGTAGCATTTTGTTCCCAGGCTTCATTTTTGTCATTGCCCACCAGTACTTCAAGGTTGTCCATGAGTGCTCCCATCCACGGGGACATTTTTTCCTCTTCGGTGCCGGGTAGAAAACCAATATCCTCACCCACGGGTACGGTTATGCGTGTCATGATTATTTCAGAGTATCGTTTTTCATCCATGGTCTGAACCAGAGCTGCGGCTAAGGTCAATAGGGTTTTACCTGTGCCAGCAATGCCAGACAGACTGACAAAATCAATGTCTGGATTCATTAGCAAGTTTAATGCAAAATTTTGTTCACGATTCCTGGCCTGAATTCCCCACACGGCATTACGCTCGTTAGCATAATTTTTTATGACTTCGATGACACAGCTATCATCTGTTTTTTCATGCACAATGGCATCAAAATTATCTTCCAGGTAAATAAACTGGTTGGGGTACCAGTTACCTGCATCATCACCCTCTATTTCATAATAGGTTTTTCCATCGCGCTGCCATGAGTGAATATTCTCACCATGTTTGTCCCAGAACTCAGTGGGTAATTCCTGACTTCCTGTGAACAGTAATTCAAGGTCATCCAGTACTTTGTCACTGGAGTAATCTTCAACTTCAATTTCCAGTACTACGGCTTTAATTCTGAGGTTAATATCTTTCGAGACAAGGATGATTGGACAGTCCCATTCATCATGTAAAGCAAGCACGGTGCCCAGAATAGAATTATCATTTTTGCTGCCTGGCAGGCTGGCAGGTAACCGAGGTTCATGAGCTTCAGTTTCAAAAAACAGGCGTCCACTGCTGTTTCCATTTCCATTTTGGGCTAGGTACTGGTTTAACGGTAACCCCTGTTTGATGTCGATATCTTTATGCTGAGTCATTAAATCATCAATGAATCGGTTGACCTGGCGTACATTTCGAGCTACTTCTGACATGCCTTTTTTACCCTGATCCAGTTCTTCCAGAACCGTCATGGTCAGGTAAATATTGTGCTCCTGAAACCTGAATAGTGCACTGGGGTCATGCATCAAAACATTAGTGTCGAGAACGAATAACTTGGGTTTATTATTAGTCATGATAAAAATCTTTTAAGGTATATATAAAAGTATAGTCCATATTACTGGCTTACAAGTTCATAAAAACATTATTAGTCAGTTTTAATCCATGGATCAATTTTCGAAGCTAAAAACATTTGATATAGTGATATTGCACACGAATTAATTCACAATATCGATAATGCTAAATCAAAATAATCTTTATAACAGGCAACAGGTTTATCTGTTGGACCAACTGACTATGTCAGAGGATGGACAATCCTCGGAACAGTTAATGGGCAAAGCTTCGTCTGCAGTTTGGCGTTCAATACAGTCTCGCTGGCCGTCAATCAAACACGTTGTGATACTTGCTGGTTGTGGTAACAATGGTGGTGATGCCTTTGCCGTTGCAAGTCTGGCTAAAAAATCAGGTGTAAAAGTTGAGTTGATAACGATGGGTGATCTGTCGATGCAATCTGCTGAGTCCAGGTTGTTTCGTGAAAGTTGGGAGCAGGATGACGGTGTTACTCACCAGTGGAGTGGAAACTGTCCTGACTGTGATCTGATTATTGATGGTTTGCTGGGCATAGGACTGAGCAGGGGGCTGAATGATACCTGGTCTTCGATGATAAAAAAAATAAACAGTAAAAAGGCTGTCAGAGTCAGTATCGATATTCCCAGCGGACTTAATGCTGATACTGGTATGGCAATGCCCGTTGCCATTGAGGCAGATTTAACGGTTACTTTTATAGGACGGAAAATTGGACTATATCTTGCGGATGGGTCTGATTACTGCGGTGATGTAGTTTTTGATGATCTGGGTTTGTCCGCGGCAAGTGTTGCACAACAAGCTGTAAACTATCAATTGTTAGAGCAGTTGAATGTGAAGCTGCCAGAGCCTCGTAAAATTAATAGTTACAAAAATCAGTTTGGCCATGTCATTGTAATTGGTGGCGGACCCACTATGTCTGGAGCAGCCAGGCTGGCCGGTTTGGCTGCATTAAGGTGTGGAGCAGGGCTGGTCAGTTTGTGTGTGCATCCAGATAATGTCACAGTTGCTGCCAATGATCATGCAGAGCTGATGGTGTCGGACTGGAATGCACTTGATGATATGCTTTCGCTGGCCACTGTGATTGTCGTTGGGCCTGGTCTGGGTAATTCTCCTCGGACTAAAGAAATGCTGCAGAAGATAGCTGCTATCGATAAACCGGTGGTGGTAGATGCCGATGCATTGCAACCCTGGTTTTTAAATGACTTAAGATCTCAAAATTGTGTGATAACGCCTCACCCGGGTGAGGCAGCCCGCTTGCTTGAATGCTCTAGTCAACAGATTCAAAAGGACAGGGTTGCATCAATATTGAAACTGAATGAACATTGGCCTGTTGTGAGTGTTTTAAAAGGTGCGGGAAGTTTAGTAGGCCAGCAGCACGGTGTGTTAAAACTTTGTTCTCATGGTCATTCAGGAATGGCGACTGCCGGAATGGGAGATGTACTGAGTGGTTTAATTTCAGCTTATCTTGCACAGGGATTAAGCCCTGAAAATGCCGCGCAAACAGCTGTATTGGTGCATGCATTGGCGGCAGAACATTATGCAAAAGAGCATGACTCTGTCAGCCTCATTGCTTCAGATGTGATAGATCGAATTTCTCTGGTGGTTAGAGACATTCGACAAGCTAAAAGAGTTTAATATGATTATCTGTTCCGAACAGGACATGAAACAATTTGGGGCTGATTTGATTCAAAGCAGTGATTCTCCGGGTGTTATTACTTTAAAAGGTGATTTAGGTACAGGCAAAACGACAATCGTTCGTGGAGCTCTTGAATCCTGTGGAATTACTACAGGGGTTCGTAGTCCCACCTATACTCTGGTTGAGTATTATGAACTGGATAATTTTTCTATTGCTCACTTTGATCTGTATCGACTTGGAGATCCGGAAGAATTAGAATATCTGGGTTACCGTGATTACCTCAGACCAGATACCTGGTGTTTTATTGAGTGGCCGGAACGTGCTGAAGGTTATCTTGATAATATAGGCCTGGAATTATCTATTCAATATCAGGATGAGTGCCGCAAGCTGGAAGCGACAGTTGGAAATCACTGGGGGCAACAGTTAATATCAGCAATGAATCTTACCTAGTTTCGAGAAAAGTTAACTATCTTGCTAATTTATAAAGAAAAAAGTTGATTTTATTTTTCTAATTTACTATAAATACATATAACCTAATGGTTAAAACCCTACTTGTGTGAATTCGATGGACACTGTAACTGCTACACGACGATTTTTTTTGAAACAGTTAGCCAGTCTCAGCGCAATGCTGACATTGTCTATCCCGGCCAAAAATGTGCTGGCTAAAGGGAAAACTGCGTTAACTGATGTCCGTGTTTCTGAATCAAATAACGATCATACTCGTGTAGTCTTTGATCTGTCGAATGAGATTGATCATTCAATATTTACCCTGGCTTCACCTAATCGAATCGTTATCGACCTTAAAGGCGTACGAAAAAGTGCCGCTTTAGTTTCAGATGAGAATAAAACCAAATTATTAAAAGGAATTCGTTCAGCTGTTCGAAAAAATAATGATCTACGAATAGTGCTGGATCTTAATTCTAAAGTACGTCCTCGCAGCTTTATACTGCAACCTGATAAGCAACTAGGTCATAGACTGGTTGTTGATATGCATGCTACCAGTTTAAGCCCTACACCCATTAAAACCAGTCAGCAGCAACGCCGTCAGAAAAAGAAAGAGTTTGTTATAGCGATTGACCCTGGACATGGTGGGAAAGACCCTGGTGCAGTAGGTCGTAAAGGTACCCTGGAAAAAGATATCACTTTAGCCGTGGCTAAAAAGTTAAAAGTAATGATCAATCGTACTGCCGGCTACAGGTGCGTATTGACAAGGGACACTGATCGTTTTGTTGTGCTACGCAACCGGGTAAAAGCAGCACGTAAACATCAGGCTGATTTATTCGTGTCTCTTCATGCTGATGCGTTTAAAAGTCCCAAAGTAGAAGGTGCATCGGTGTATGCTTTATCATTGAATGGAGCCAGTTCTGAAGCTGCCAGATGGATAGCGCATAAAGAAAATTCATCTGATTTAATCGGTGGCATTAGTCTGGACGATAAAGATGACTTGATTGCATCCGTATTACTGGATTTATCTCAAACAGCCACTATTCAGGATAGCCTGGAACTGGGTTCAGACGTGCTGAAACATTTAGGTAAAGTTGGTAAGTTGAATAAAAAATCAGTGCAACAAGCTGGTTTTGCTGTCTTGAAAGCACCTGATATGCCTTCCATTCTTATAGAAACTGCTTTTATTTCTAATCCTAAAGAAGAACGTCGTCTTAAGTCCCCCAAGCATCAGCATAAAATTGCGAAAGCTATTTTAGCTGGTATTAAAAATCATATGAAAAATCAGCTCGTTTAATTGGGTACTTTCCAGTCTGACACCATTTTCTGGAAACGTTTAATGATGACTTCCTGCTGCATACCTCTGGCATATTTTATTTTACTGTAAGTCTCGAAAATTTTATCCAGCTGAGAATCCTGAAAGTCCTGTTGAAGTTTTATACGATTCAGAAATTCATAAACGTGTTCTGAGTGTTCTTTTTTAAAACCTGACCTCGACAGTTTTTTTAACAGGCGATTGATGATCTTTTCATAGTTCGCAATTGAGGCTGGTCTTTCTCTATACCGTGCAATTATCCAGTATGTCCCGGTGATTAAAACCAGACATAAAACCATAGCTATTATCATGTCGCCCGAGCTTCGAATACCCAACCCTAATTGATTTAAAAAACGACCTTGCTTTCGGTGGTCATAGTTTAAAATCATGTTGTTCCAGTTATGCTGTAAATTATCCCAGTTATACATCAGCTTACTGAGGAAAGGACTATGTTTACCAATTTTAAAATTGGAAAAACTTTCTGGTAATGCCTGATCAAGCCCTTGTTCAATTCGGTCAGGTGAAACGGCAGCAGTCGGGTCTACACGTACCCAACCTTTATCTTCTAGCCAGACTTCCGTCCATGCATGAGCGTCTGACTGCCGCACAATCAGGTAATTACCCACCTGATTGAGTTCTCCGCCCTGATAACCCGTCACCACCCGGGAAGGAATTCCTGCTGCGCGCATCAATAGGGCAAAACTACTGGCGTAATGTTCACAAAAGCCACGTCTGGTCTGGAACAGAAATTCATCACTTGAGTGCTTGCCAAGACTAGGAGGATGTAGTGTGTAGATAAACTCCTGATTCCGGAACATATACAATGCCTGATCAACGATCTCAATATCTGAGTTAAACTTTTTTGACCACTGCTGACCGAGTGCCAAAGTTTGTGGGTTGCGTGATTCATGGTATGTATCAGCCAGAATCAAATATTCGAGGGGATCATCCATGCCCATTCGGTAGTCTAGCAGAGAGCTTATTGTGTATCTTTTCAGGTCGTTGACAGGTTTGCTGCTGGTCAGTTGGTATTCTGTATTCATGTAACTGGAAGAGGGCGTTTGAACAGGAATATCCAGCCCAAACAACCATTTTTTACCATTTGGTTCCAGGGTTATTGTGTATCTGCTGAGTACCAATGAGTCATCTTTGTTTACCTGAGAAACTTTTTTGTGTTTCTGCTGAGACCAGGTTCTACCATTAAAGTTAACCATGACAGGACCACGCCAGTAGAGCTGATGCTGGGCAGGTACAGAATCTTCGAATGTAACTCTAAACGCTACCTCGTTGCTTCTGATGAGAGAGCTTATTGCTCCCGGAGACATCGTGTCACTGAGGCCGGTAATACCACCTCTTTGTTCTGGTGTGAGTCCCCATAAAGGCCCTGGAATACGAGGGACAAGCACAAATAAAATAATCATGATGGGAATTGATAAACCTATCAACCTGGATGCGCTTTTTAATCGGTATTTTAAGGGAATGCTATCATCACGCTGATTTATTGTAATTAACGTGGACGTAATGATAATTAATGTGACAAACATATACACTGCTATCAGGATGCTTTGTCCAAACAGAAAATGTGTGGCGAGTAGAAAATAGCAGAGAAAAATCAGGATTAGAATATCACGATGAGTTTTTGATTCTAAAAATTTAAAAGCTGTCATTACGGTTAACAGGGCGAGTCCCGGGTCACGTCCGACAATGGTCCAGTACTGGGCAAATACACTAACGCCCCCGACCACGACCAGAGGAACAAGCATCCATTTAGGAATTACACCAACGTACCCAAGAGATTGGGCACTGCGCCATGCTACTGCAAAAAAGGTAAACCCTGTAACCCATAAGGGCATGTGAAAGAAGTGAGGGAAGATCGATATCAGGAAACTGTAAGTGACTGTTAGCACAGCTGTATTGTCAGCTTCTTCCTGAGCTATTTGATGTATGGGTAAATTTTTATTGATCAACATGTTCATCAACTAACAAAACGGAATTTAATTCAGACTGTTTATAAATACTGATCTGTTGTAAACATTCGCTTAGATGTGCCGGTCCCGCAGATTGGGCAATTTCAACTCCGGGTAATTTAATGCCGAACTTTCTGCCTTCCTGATTGGTTTGAATAACCAGTGCAGTCATCTGGCTTAATTTGCCTTCCTGTGATGAAGCTGTCATATCAAACCAGTTAATCCACAGAGCCGGTGACGCATGCCCCTGAAAGGTTTTGGTTAACATGCCTCTGCCCTGGGCATAAGCCTTCCATGAAATATGTTTCAAAGATTCACCCTGGTGGTATTCCCGTAATCCTGCAAAATCGTCTCCATCAGTTGTATCGATGGTGCTTTTACAATGTTGTTCATCCGCAATGGTTTCTTTTAGTTTCATGTCGTAAAGCGGTTTAGGGTAAATCAATACAGGAATTTCATAATTTAACCAGCTCCAGGCATGGAATAATCCGGTGGGATATCTTGTGAAAATAATAAAACCAGCGGGTTTGTATAACCCCCTTTTTACGGCTGGTAGCGACAGACTAAGAATGTTTGATTGTTCTGGTTTTAAACTGATATAAATAGGAGGTTGATTCATGTATTGAATGCCGATGGCATAACGATCTACTAGATTAGAATGGCTAATGACAAAATCAAGAACCAGCTCTTCCTGTTGAAAAACCGGTTGTGGAGTTTTTAATTGAATGGAAAGACCCAGCAGGTTTTTATGCGTTTGCCATAAACTGATTATTCCCAGTGCGGTTAGTAAAAATGTCAGCACATAGGCCATGCTGTTCTGGTAATTGATAGCGGCTAAAAGCAGTACGACTTGCATGATTGCATACAGATAGCCAAACCGTGTTGGTAAAATATACAGGCGTCTATTGTGTAGAGAAATTTTACCAGTTGTAGCCGGGTTGCGTAGAACTATCCAGTCATCTATTCGTTGCTGGAAAAAAGACAGAACCGCCATAATACTTTCCGCTACGGAATAGAGATTTGTTGAAGTAGCGTTTCAACCAGGCTGGTAGAGTTTTTACTATGCTGTTCAGTCGGGATCAGTCGATGATTACTGATGGAAATAAAAACAGCTTTTATATCACCAGGTTCTACAAAATTTCTTCCATTCATTAAAGCCCAGGCTCGAGCTGCTCTTAATAGTGACAGAGCCGCACGTGGAGATAAGCCATAAACGAATAATTGTTTATTACGGGTTTCGCTGACTAATAACTGAACATAGTCCAGTAAGGCATCTGAAACGTGTATTTCTTCGACTGCATTTTGAAGCTGTATTAAATTTTCTGTTGTGATTGCCGGTTGTAGATTGTGGATTAAATGCTGGCGATTTTGACCGGACAGTAATTCCCGTTCTGCTTTTTCGTCAGGATAACCCAGATTAAGCTTCATCATAAAACGATCAAGCTGAGACTCGGGCAGGGGGAAGGTTCCAGATTGATCAAGCGGGTTTTGAGTGCCTATTACAAAAAAAGGTTGTTGAAGTTTTTTAGTCGAACCATCAATAGTGATCTGACGTTCTTCCATGGCTTCCAGCAAAGCGCTCTGGGTTTTAGGCGTTGCTCTATTCATTTCATCGGCAAGTACGCAGTTAGAAAAAATAGGACCCGGATGAAAATTAAAGGCTTGTGACTTGGGATCAAAAATTGATACTCCAAGAATGTCTGCTGGTAATAAATCACTGGTAAATTGTATTCGACTGAAATTTAGCCCGAATACCTTGGCTAAAGCATGAGAAAGCGTGGTTTTACCTACACCGGGTAAATCTTCAATTAAACAGTGGCCGGAAGAAAGCAGACAACAAACCGCAAGCCTGATTTGCTCTGGTTTTCCAACTATGATTGTTTCAATGATCGAAATGGCTGTATGTATGCTCTTTTGCATAGATTCTGGAGAAGGTATTGTCTGGTCAAGCATGTGCTAAATCCTGAATGTTTCTGGTTGTTTTCGATTCATCATCGAATGTAACTTAAGTTTAGCTTGCTTTAGACAAAAAAAAGCCCGCAAATGCGGGCTTTTTTAAAGAAAATTTATTGTTATTACTATGCAGAAGCCTTATCTGACTTTAAGCCCATTTTCTTCAGCAGCATCGCTGGAGGGCAAAAGCCGGTGAAAGCTGACTGGAAAAGGTTAAACCCAACAAATGCAGTGAAGAAAAACCAGTAATCATGGTGATAAACGCCAAGTGTTACACTAACAAACACTAAAAAACCTGCCATTGCCTGCATGGTACTTTCAATACTCATATAAATTCTCCTAAAAAATTTGATGGGGATAAATAAACGACGTATTCTATATTAGAATATTCTAATAATCAAGTTGTACGGATTTATATCGTTATATTCCGAAGGTTTAGACTATTTTTTATGAATAAGCTATATCTGTTTTACGAATTAATTATGAATGAGAAAGTTTAGATGCATTTAAAAGATATATTGGTTTATCTGGATGACGGTGTTTCAAATGTGGAACGGGTGAAAGCAGCTTTTGCACTGGCTAAATCACATAAAGCCCGTTTAACAGGGGTTACATTAGCATCGGTAAAACCAGCACACCTGAAAGTAAAAAATACTAAAGCTCTTAAAAGAATATCAGAGCAACAGGCAGAAGAAAGGGCTGCAGAGTTTTCTGAGTTAGCAAAGAATGAAGGTATCTCTGTGGATACTCGAGTGGTTCATGGTGAAGAAGATGTGGCTGCGCGTAAAATGGCGCAGTTTTCACGCAACTTTGATCTTGTCATGTTGCGACAGGCAAATCCAAATAAAGATAACTTTTCGATCATTAAAGAAGTTTCTGAGCAGGTGATAATGCTCAGTGGGCGCCCTGTTTTTTTTATGCCTTATATTGGAGCTCATCGCATGCCTTGTAAAAAAGCCATGATAGCCTGGGATGGCACGCCTGCAGCTACCCGTGCGGTACACGATGCAATACCACTATTGAGTCAAATGGATAAAGTTATCGTGTTGGTGGTGAGACAAGGTAAGAAGAAAACCGCAAAAGGCGAACTGATGGTTGATTTTACGGTTAATCATTTAAAAAGGCATAAAGTGAAAGCCAAGGTTAAACGTATTAACGCGGGTACTTTTGATGTGCCAACTGTATTATTGAATGAAATAGCGGAAAATGATATCGACCTGTTAGTGATGGGAGGCTATGGAAAACCCAGTATCAGGCAGAAATTTTTTGGAGGTGTCACTCGTACTTTACTGTCCAGCATGATTGTGCCGGTGTTGATGTCGCATTGATTGAAAATAGAGGAATTCTTATTCTGTATTTACTTCTGTGTTTACAAAGCTGGAGATAAACTTCTAGTATCTCCAGCAAATATGTTACAGCTTATCGTTTACTAAGATCCACGTAATCCCGAACTTTAGCGCCAGTATAGATTTGACGGGGGCGACCAATGCGTTGTTCTTTGTCTTCCATCATTTCCAGCCACTGGGAAATCCAGCCAGCAGTTCGTGCCATGGCGAAAATAACGGTGAACATATTGAGTGGCATATCCAGAGCTTTAAGAATAATGCCTGAGTAAAAATCTACATTGGGGTAAAGATTGCGTTCCAGAAAATACTCATCTTCCAGCGCTATTTTTTCCAGCTGCCGGGCAGTTTCAAATAAAGGTTGATTGCTGCTGTCCAGTACATTTAACAGATCATTACAGGCTTCACGAATAATTTTAGCTCTGGGGTCATAATTTTTATAAATTCGATGACCAAAACCCATCAGTCTGTAATCATCATTTTTATCTTTTGCGCGTTCTATGTATTTTGGAATTTCATCAGGGTTTTTAATTTCTTCCAGCATACGGATAACCGCTTCATTAGCCCCACCGTGAGCTGGTCCCCATAACGATGCAATACCTGCCGAGATACAGGCGAAAGGGTTAGCACCAGAACTACTGGCCAGGCGTACCGTTGATGTACTTGCATTTTGTTCGTGATCGGCATGCAGAATAAAGATCAGTCGCATGGCTCTGACTGCAGCGGGGTCAACTTTAAATTCTTCGGATGGCACACTGAACATCATGTACATGAAATTTTCGATAAAGTCTAAATCATTGCGCGGGTAGGGTAGAGGCAAACCGTGTGCTCGTCGATGACTGTAGGCCGCGATTGTTGGCATTTTAGCGAGCAGTCGATGAGCGGAAATTTCACGATGCCTGGCATTATTTATATCCAGTGAATCATGATAAAAAGCAGATAAAGCACCGACAACCCCGACCATAATGGCCATTGGGTGGGCATCATGGTGGAAGCCGTTAAAGAAATGTTTTACACCTTCATGCACCATGGTGTGCTGTTTTATCATGCCGACAAAGTCGTAATATTCAACATGGCTGGGCAAATGGCCATACATGAGAAGGTAACTGGTTTCCAGATAGTTACTCTGTTCTGCTAGCTGCTCGATAGGGTAACCTCTGTAAAGCAGAATGCCCTTATCTCCATCAATGTAGGTGATATCACTTTTACAACTGGCCGTGGCCTGAAAGCCGGGATCATAAGTGAATAAGCCCAGTTTATTGTGTAATTGCCTGATATCAATGGTGGAAGAACCTATGGTTGGATCCAGAATTTCCAAATCAACTTTATTGCCGTTACGGTTATCGGTAATGGTTACCGTATTTTTTGTCATGGGTTCTATCCTCATTTAATTCTTAGTATGGTTCGACAGATTTACAGTAGCCGGGTTCAGTGTCTTAGATCTTTTATAATTACTAAATAAGCTAACTAGCCATAGAATGAATTTTTAAAGAATGTACTATGGCATTCCATCGATTTTGAAATTATAACGCATGCAGACACTATTCTGTTTATTGATTTTACTGATAGTTAGTATTCTTCCTGTTCAGGCCGATGAAAATGGGCGTTGGAAATTAACTATATCAGGCACTGATAAAATTGAATTTGGTACTGAAAAACTGGCTGGAGGTTTGAATGTTCAGTGGAAAACAGTGCTCGAATTTAAAGTTGAAAACAACAGGTTTTTACTAGGCACCGGAACAGCCGAGCTGGTGGAGGAAATCACTACATTCTCAAGACCTGCCAACATGTTTGACTGCCAGCTGGTGAATGGAATCTTTGCCAATCGTACTGGAATGAGCTTTTCCATGCCTCATCTTCGTTATAAAGCATTTCCAGTAGCCGGAAAATTACTTGGCAAAAACATACAGCTCAAACCTTTTCTTGATTATCCTGGTAACTACTTCGCTGTGTTATATCGATGTGAAACCACAAATGAACTGGGATCTTTCTGGTTGGAGCGCTCCCCACGTATTGCTCGGGAAATGAGTAAAAGGCAGGATACTACCACCAGGTTTGAAGCAGGTATTTATCAGGCCAATATCAAAGAAGTTAAAAGCATAGCCCCAGGTCCGCAACTAGAATTGCCACTGATTGATGGTTTGTCATTTAGTATGAGTGAGTTATATGGCTTAAGACTGCTTGAATATTCGTTAAATAAAATGGCTGATGAGTGAACCTTGGCTATTGAACTTTGGCTTTTGTTTCTCCGTCTTTAAATCGAATATTGATAATATCATTTTGTTTTAACTGGCTGGCAGAACTGATGATCTGTTTGTTTTTACTGATAGCGGCATAACCGCGGGTAAGAGTTTTCAGGGGGCTCAGGTTATCCATTGTAGTTGCCAGCAGGCTAAACTGATGGTGGCAGTCTTCCATGCGATTATTCATGGACTGTATTAATTGATGGTTCAGGTTGTTTAACTGGTTTGTCAGTAATGGAATATTTGATTCCGGGTTGTGATGTTTCAATTGCTCAAATGCCAGATGAAACTTGTTTTGGTTTTGTTGAAGTCGGTTAGCTTGAATGGCCTTTAGGCGCGATTGTGCAAATATCAGGCGTTGTTTTAAGTTATCCATCGAACGTTCAGGATGAAAGCTTAAAATCCGTTCTTTTGAATTTAACAGGCTATCAGCTTTACTCTGTAAAAGTGACTGCATTTGAGTGGTTAAACGAGCTGACAGAATATCCAGCTGAGTCATAATCTCAAATTGATCCATGGTCACTGTTTCAGCTGCGACTGAGGGAGTAGGGGCTCTTACATCAGCAACAAAATCGGCGATAGTAAAGTCAATTTCATGACCTATGCCGGTGACAACTGGTATTTCAGAATCAAAAATAGCACGAGCAACTGATTCTTCATTGAAACACCACAGGTCTTCCAGTGAACCTCCACCACGAATTAATAACAGAACATCACATTGAGCATGACGATTGGCTGATTCAATAGCCTGAATAATTTGAGCTGTTGCTGGTTCTCCCTGTACCGGGGTTGGATAAACTGTAACCTCACTGGAAGGTGATCGACGTTCAATGACACTCAGTGCATCACGAATAGCAGCTCCACTGGCCGAGGTAATTAATCCTATATGACGAGCCTGGGCTGGGATTTTCTTTTTTTGATCGGTTGCAAACAGTCCTTCACTGGATAACTGTTTTTTCAATGCTTCATATTGCTGCATCAATCGGCCAACACCGGCCTCTTCCATGTGATCAACAATCACCTGGAAATCACCACGGGCTTCATACAAAGTGACCTGAGCACGAATTAGAACCTGTTGCCCGTTTTCAGGTCGAAAAGCAACACGACCATTTCGGTTTTTAAACATAGCAGCGCGAAGTTGAGCGCGTTCATCTTTGATCGAAAAATACCAGTGACCGGAAGCCGGTTTAGCAAGATTTGATATTTCACCCTCTATCCAGATAGAGCCAATGCCTTTCTCCAACATGGTTTTGATTTCAAAATTAAGCGCAGAAACGCTCCAGATGGCTTCATTAATTTGCATATTATTCTGGGGTTGGAGTGTAAAAAATAATTTAATCGGTACATCTAAAGTGTAAAGAATCTTTACACAGTTAGGAATTATTTAAAACCCTAATCTATAAGTTGTTGAAATTACAAGTGAGTTTATATGTGGCATGGAAAGTGGCTTTGTTTAAGTATATTTATCGTGGTTTCTAAAACCTGTATTTTTGGGAGATATACAATGTTTAAAAAAATTATTCTTTCGACGGCATTTTTAGCCGTGTCAATCAATTCTGCTTTTGCTATTACTATCAATAACTTTAGTGACTGGGGAATTCAATCTGATTTTTCAGCTGCTTCTGGTATTGATTCTATTGTCGAAGATTATACTGGTGGTTCTAGTGGTTACTTAAATCCTGGTTATGGTGGGCAAAGTTATGATGCCGAGGCCATGTATGCTACCTGGGATTCATCATACCTCTATGTTGGTGTATTCACGGGTCGAGCACAAGACGCTGGTGGCTGGACAGCAGGTGATATCGCTTTAGACTTTGGCTCTGATGGGACCTATGAATATGGTTTAGTGACTTCCAGTGCAGTTGGCTCGAATACTGATGCTGATGGAATAGGTATTGCTGGTGAATTTTATAGTGTCACTACTGGTGACACTGGCTGGAACTGGGGTATATGGTCTGAACCTGGAGTCGATGTTCCGCTAAACAGCCAGGGAACTATTGATTACAACCACCCTACATCAGTAAGAAGTGGCACATTGAAAGGAACCGATAGCAATTTCTTATACAGTTCAATGAGTGGTTATAGTAATTCTGGTGTTGATGATCACTACTTTATTTCTGCTGCAATCGATTTAAGTTGGATCAATGCAGCTGATCTTGGAAAGGATGACCTAACTATCCATTGGGCAGCAAACTGTAACAATGATTTTATTATGCTTGATACCAGTACTTCAGTTCCAGAACCTTCATCATTGTTACTAATGTCAGCTGGTTTCCTCGGTTTATTTGGTAGCCTGATCTCAAGAAGAAAAAGAAAGGTCAGCTAAACGGCTGAATTTTTCAGATAAATAAAAAAAGCCGCTTTATTAAGCGGTTTTTTGTGTCCAAGACTATTATCGGGTTTACCCTACCAGGCCAATTCCCTATAATCGCGCATTGTTAACTACCCGCCCGGAGAGATTATGCGTATAAGTCAGGAAGCCCTTACCTTTGATGATGTGTTGCTGGTGCCAGCCAAGTCAGATGTGTTACCCAATGACGCTATTCTTAAAACCAAATTAACTCAGGGTATAGAGCTTAATATTCCTCTGGTTTCTGCAGCGATGGATACTGTTACAGAATCCCGTCTTGCAATTGCAATGGCTCAGGAGGGTGGGCTCGGAATAGTCCATAAAAACCTGACTCCTGCGGAACAGGCTGAACAGGTAGCCAAGGTCAAAAAATTTGAAAGCGGTGTGATCAAGGACCCTATCAGCATAAGCCCTGAAACCTTGATTCGTGATGTCATTGAAATTCAGAATATCAAGAATATATCCGGATTACCTGTCATTGGTTCTGAAGGGCTGGAAGGCATAATCACCCGTCGTGATGTTCGTTTTGAAACCAATCTGGATTCATCAATACGTTCAGTCATGACACCCAAAGAAAAATTAGTGACTGTGAGTGAAGGTGTTTCAAAAGAAAAAGTTCTTGAATTACTGCACCAGCATCGCATCGAACGCCTGTTAGTGGTTGATGCCAATTACAATCTGAAAGGCATGATTACGGTTAAGGATATTACCAAGTCAACCGTTCACCCCTTAGCCTGTAAAGATGATCAGGGACGACTCAGAGTAGGTGCTGCGGTAGGTACTGGAGCTGATACCGATGAACGTATCGAAGCTTTGGCAAATGCAGAAGTTGATGTAATTGTTGTTGATACAGCCCATGGTCATTCTAAAGGTGTGATAGAACGAGTTGCCTGGGTGAAGAAAAATTATCCTCATATTCAGGTTATTGGCGGAAATATTGCCACAGCTCATGCGGCTCTGGATTTAGTGGAAGCAGGAGCTGATGCCGTTAAAGTTGGTATCGGCCCTGGTTCAATCTGCACCACTCGTATGGTTGCCGGTGTGGGTGTTCCACAGATTTCAGCGATCAGTAATGTATCTGAAGCTTTAAAAGGATCAGGCATTCCCTGTATTGCTGATGGTGGTATTCGTTTCTCAGGTGATGTGTCCAAGGCATTAGTTGCTGGTGGTCACTCGGTAATGATCGGTAGTATGTTCGCCGGTACCGAAGAAGCGCCTGGTGAAGTTGAATTATTTCAGGGACGTTCTTACAAATCATATCGTGGCATGGGTTCTCTGGGCGCTATGCAGAAAGGATCTAGTGATCGCTATTTCCAGGCTGATGCTTCGGCAGAAAAACTGGTTCCAGAGGGCATCGAAGGCCGAGTACCTTTTAAAGGTCCGTTGTCAGGCATAGTTCATCAATTACTCGGTGGTGTTCGCTCCAGCATGGGTTATGTTGGTTGTGGAACTATTGAAGAATTACGCACTAAACCGGAATTTGTCAGAATCACCGGTGCGGGTATTACCGAATCACATGTGCATGATGTGACCATAACAAAAGAAGCTCCAAACTACAGAGTCTAATAAATGAACCTAAACCACGACCTGCATGATGACAGGATACTGATTCTAGATTTTGGTTCTCAATACACCCAACTGATAGCACGACGTGTTCGTGAATTAGGGGTTTATTGTGAAATCTACCCCTGGGATATTGAAGTTGACCGTATTACTGCTTTTCTACCAAAAGGCATTATTCTGTCTGGTGGACCAGAATCGACGCTGGGTGATCTGACACCTGAAGCACCGTTAGAAATACTGAAAATGAATATTCCAATCCTGGGTATTTGCTACGGCATGCAAACCTTAGCCAAACAACTGGGTGGCAAGGTTGAAAATACCGGCCATAGTGAATTTGGTTATGCTCAGGTTCGTGCTCGTGGCCATACCGAGTTGCTGAGAGATATTCAGGATCATGTCACTTCCGAAGGTCATGGCATGCTGGATGTGTGGATGTCACACGGAGATCGTGTTGCTGAAATGCCTGAAGGTTTTAAACTCATGTGCAGCACCGAATCTGCTCCAATTGCCGGAATGGCTGACGAAGAGCGCAGAATCTATGGTTTGCAATTCCATCCGGAAGTGACTCATACACTTCAGGGCGGAGAAATTCTGGGTCGCTTTATCCATCAAATCTGTGAATGTGCCTCAGACTGGACCTCCGAAAATATCATTGAAAGTAATATTGAAAAAGTGCGTCAGCAGGTTGGTGATGGGCATGTCATTTTAGGACTCTCAGGTGGTGTGGATTCTTCAGTGGTTGCCGCGATGTTGCATAAGGCCATTGGTGATCAACTGACCTGTATTTTTGTAGATAATGGTTTGTTACGTCTGAAGGAAGGTGATCAGGTGATGGATACCTTTGCCGAGCACATGGGCGTAAAAGTTATTCGTGTCGATGCTGAGGATCGCTTCTTAGGGAAGTTAAAAGGCATTACTGACCCAGAGCAAAAACGTAAGGTTATCGGTAATCTATTCATTGAAATTTTCGAAGAAGAAGCTCGTAAGCAAAATGATGCCAACTGGTTGGCTCAGGGAACTATCTATCCTGATGTTATCGAGTCGGCTGGGGCATCTACCGGTAAAGCACATCTGATTAAATCGCATCATAATGTGGGTGGTTTACCGGATGATATGAAACTAAAACTGGTAGAACCTTTGCGTGAACTGTTTAAGGATGAGGTCCGAAAAATAGGTGTTGAATTAGGATTACCACATGAAATGGTGTATCGCCATCCATTTCCGGGTCCCGGTCTTGGTGTAAGAATTTTAGGTGAAGTTAAAAAAGAATTCGCTGATCTGTTAAGGCTGGCTGACAATATCTTCATGGAAGAGCTGTGGAAACATGAACTTTACGAAAAAACATCTCAGGCTTTTACCGTCTTCCTACCGGTAAAATCAGTAGGTGTAACCGGTGATGGTCGTCGCTATGATTATGTGGTGGCATTACGAGCGGTTGAAACCATTGATTTTATGACGGCTCGCTGGGCGCATTTACCGTATGAATTTCTTGATCATGTATCACGTAGAATCATGAATGAAATTGATGGTATTGCCCGGGTAACTTATGATATTTCTGGAAAACCTC
This sequence comes from Gammaproteobacteria bacterium, assembly GCA_018669845.1. Taxonomy (GTDB): domain Bacteria; phylum Pseudomonadota; class Gammaproteobacteria; genus JACNJF01. The sequence continues at coordinate 61,433 of JABHSO010000036.1, forward strand.
CTGCGACTATTGAGTGGGAATAATCCATAGATAACTCTACTTATACCGATGAGTACTGGATGCAACTTGCGCTTGAACAGGCGCAGGTTGCAGCCGCTGAAAACGAAGTACCAGTAGGTGCTGTTCTGGTCAGCGAACAAAATGAATTACTGGCTGTTGGGCATAACCGGACTATCGGTAGCCATGATCCAACGGCACATGCTGAAATAATAGTATTGCGGCAAGCCGCTAAAAATAATAAAAACTATAGACTGATTAATACAACCCTGTACGTGACGCTTGAACCTTGTGTCATGTGTGTTGGTGCGTTGATTCATGCTCGTGTTAAAAAACTGGTGTATGGTGCTCAGGAATATAAAACAGGTGCCATTCAAAGTGCCTGTCAGTTACTGGATGAAACCGTTTTCAATCACCAGATAGAAATAGAATCAGGGGTTTTACAACAACAGTGCGCAGACATTATGAGTAATTTTTTTTCACGACGTCGTGCAGAAAAAAAACTAACCAAAAAGAATCGACTAAATGATTAAAAAAATTCTGTTTAGCCATGTATTATTTTTGCTCATGTTAAGCCTGAACTTGAATGCTGCTGAGTTTGCTTTCAAATACCCTCGCTCAACGGTTGAAATGGAGTTACAAAAAGTTTCTGAACATGTGTATTACGTTCAGGGGGCAACGGGTGTCGCCACCGATAATCAGGGGTTTATTTCTAATGCGACAGTCATTATTGGTGAAAAAGGTATCACTATTATCGATGGACTGGGTTCACCTTCTCTTGCTGAGCAATTATTATCATTAGTTAGAAATATATCAGATCAGCCTGTCATCAGAGTTATTACCACCCACTACCATGCTGACCATATTTATGGTTTGCAGGTTTTTGAAGATCTGGGTGCGAAAATCTATGCACCTTTTGGTGTTGATGAGTATTTAAATTCACAGGGTGCAGCTGACCGCATAGAGGAGCGTCGCTTTTCTCTTGACCCATGGGTGAATGAAAATACCCGGCTGGTTTATCCCGATGTATTGATTGAAGAATCATTTGTGATCAATGATGGTGATATAAAACTAACCATCAATTACCTGGGAAAGGCTCATTCTGATGCAGATTTAACTATTCTAGTGGAACCTGATCAGGTTTTTATTAGTGGTGATGTGATTTTTGAAGGGCGTATTCCTTTTGTCGGAGACAGTGACTCCAAGGCCTGGCTTGAAACGCTCAATGAAATGGCCGGGAAAAAAGGTATTAAAGCACTGGTTCCGGGTCATGGTGCACTGGCAACAGATCCTTTGCAGGCCATAAAACTAACTCGTGACTACCTTGCTTACCTGAGATTACATCTGGGTGAAGGTGTTGAAGAAATGATGAGTTTTGATGAACTCTATGACTCGATAGATTGGGCTCCTTTTGAAAATTTACCGGCTTTTGAACTGGGTAACAGAATTAATGCTTACCAGGTCTTTTTAGCACTGGAAAAAGAGTTGCTTGATAATTGACGGCACCAATTTTTAATCATAACCGCTGGAAACTGGTCATTAATCAGAAGCAGCAATAAACAATTCTCCAAATAAATGATTTAGCCTACGTGGGTATTTTTATTACTTATCCATAATACCAACGTTGTAGCAAAAGTTGTATAACCCAACATCACGACTATATCTATAGCGAGCCCCAGTTGCTGCGCTATAATTGCTGGCAAGCTATGGCGTACCTTATTGAATGTTATTGCTTATGGTATTAATAGCTCCAGCACCTGAAATAATTGAAATTACGATACGGCCAGGCACCAGGTTTTCAGGTTTACTGAATAAGAGCCAGAGTGAGCCAGGGCCAGTAAGTGATAATTAGCACAGCCACAAGCAAAATTAGAAAGAAAGGAATAGTTGCCTTGTAAAGAGTCATCACTGGTTTTTTAAAACGATAACTGGCAATAAAAAGGTTCATGCCTACGGGCGGTGTAAAATAGCCTAATTGCATATTAGCCAGAAAGATAATACCCAGATGAACAGGGTGAATGCCGTAACCGACAGCAATAGGCAGGATAATCGGAACAATAATCACCAGAGCCGAAAATATATCCAGCATCATACCGAGTACCAGAAGAAAAATATTAAGTAATATCAGGAATGTAAGCTTGCTCTGGATATGTTCACGAATAAAGTCAAACAGCCGTGATGGAACTTCTGTATCAATCAGGTAATTTGTTGATGCTAGAGATACTCCCAGAATAATCATGATGCCGCCGACCAGCATCATGGACTCTCTGATAATACCTGGAAGTTGTTTGAGTTTAATTTCCCGCAACAGAAAAACTTCAACAACTAAAACATATAAAGCGGTAACTGAGGCAGCTTCTGAAACTGCAAAATAACCGGAATAAATCCCCCCTAAAACCAGAAAAGGTAAAGGCAGTTCCCACTTGGCCTGTTTGATGGAAAGCCAGGCATCAGGATGTTTTTTGACTAACTCCGGATTCTCTGTTCTGGGTTGTAACATGCTGTAGGTGCTGAGCATGAATAACATCAACAGGCCGGGTAAAGCCCCTGCGATAAACAGTTGATCGATACTAACCGGTTGATCCAGATCCATTTGTTGAGCTACCACACCGTACAGTATTAACGGTAAAGCGGGGGCAAACAATAAACCCAGACTACCTGAACTGGTGAGCAATCCCAGAGTGAAATTTTCCCGGTAACCAGCTTCTTTAAGGGCAGGGTATAAAAGAGCACCCAGTGCCACTATGGTAACACCAGAGGCACCTGTAAAAGCTGTGAATAGAGCGCAGGCTACTATGGTGACTATTGCCAGTCCGCCTGGTAACCATCCTAGTAAACTGTGAGTCAGGTTGACTAGTCGTTGTGAAGCCTGTCCTTCACCGAGCATGTACCCTGCAAAGGTAAATAGAGGAATAGCCAACAGGACGGGCATTTCTGCCAGTCGATAGACTTCGATTGAAATGACGGATAAATCGATTTCTTCACTGTAAAGACCTAACATGGCACTGGCTGCAATCACTGCAAACAGTGGGGTTCGCATGATGGCTAGCAGAATTAACAGGGGAGTTATTAGAATACTCATAACTCGTAATCCTTCTCTTCATCGAAATGAAAAAATAACCCTACCCAGAAAATACTCAGTAAAAAGTAACGGATGGCTATTAATCCGAATGCAACTGGAATAATAATTTCCAGCATCCAGCTGGGTACGTCAGCAAAACCTTTTAGTTTGTCCTGATAGTCCATTAATACCCACTGTGCACCAAACCAGGCGATGATGGCACACACTGCGGCGGTAAAAAAACCTACGAATACCTGAATAATCAGGTGTGCTTTTTTACTAAATACTCTGGAAATTAGATCAATACGGATATGTTTGTTTTTACGACTGGCAACTGTGGCACCAATTAAAGCTGTCCAGAGAACAAGAACACGCAGTAAGGGGTCTATCCAGATGATGCCAACATCAAAGAAATTGCGTAATACTATCTGCCCACTGGAAAGCAGTATCATACTGACCAGTAAAGTGATCAGCAGGCTATCTTCCAGTAGGTGAATGGTTCGATTAAAAAATTTCAATGTGATGGCGCCGTCAATTATTAGATCGCACTCTAGTGAGTAGTGCTTCTAAATTCTGTCAGAAGATTATCTATTTCATCGGTTAGAACTTTATCTATCATACCTTTGTTAATCATATTTTGAATAGATGTATCAGAAAAGTCTTTCCATAATTTAACTTCATCTGCTTCCGGGTTCATGACTTGCATACCCTGTGTTTTGAGAGCTGCAGTAGCATTAATATTATCCTTTCGGTTTATCTTTTCCAGTGTCGCAAATGCCTTGTTCATTTCATCGATGACAATTTGTTGATCTTCAGTTTTTATCTTATTGAAAGCTTTTTGTTTAACAGCCAGTATACCTATGACATACAGAACAGGAATATCCACCATATGCGTCAGTTTGGTATGCCATTGAAAAGCTATAGCACCGGTAGATGTTGTGGCGATAGTTTCGATTAACCCTGTTTGCAAGCCGGTAAACACATCTGAAAGTGGTAGTGGGATAGGGGATATGCCCATGGTTTTAAACGTTTCAAATACCAGCTCATCACCTTCTGGAATCCAGACTTTACTGTTGCGTATATCCTGAATATTGTTAATTACCTTATTGGACATTATTCTGGCAAACCCGCCTTCACTAATTCCTAGAATAACAAATCCTTTTTTAGCTACATGTTGCTTTACTTTTTCATCCATCACTTGTCGAACGTAATCTACTTCTTCAAAAGATTTGAAAACCATCGGTAAACTAAGCACTTGAATACTGGGGTCTACAGGTGACATGCCGCTTGAGCTGAAAGCACCACCCTGCAATTGATTGATTCGAATTTTTCGATGAACGCTCTGGTCATTGCCCATTACGCCACCAGGGTAAAATTTGATCTTTACCCTGTTGCTGGTTTTTTGCTTGATAGCCTTGGCACCTTTTTTCATGATTTTCATCCAGTTAGTACCGGCAGGCGCTAGAGTTGCAATTTTTAATGTCAGTGCATGGCTGGAAACAGGGAAAACAAAACCCAGGATTAATAATGGAAGGATATAAAATATTTTATTCATTTTAATGTATACAAATTAAAAGTAATCGGGGGATTCTGCGAGTAATACGGCAGCTCTCTTTTTAGCCAGTGTATTAATTAATGTCAGTCCGGGTTCATTTTGTTCTGCTGCCAAAACATCTTTCAATAATTGATCATGTAAATCCTGATCAAATACCAGGCGGGTATAATGTTCAGCAAATAAAACATTTACCATCAGGTTTTTGCCTTCAGATAAAGTTAATGCTTTTTCGAAATAAGATCGTCCCTGTTCAGGTTTTCCACCGAGACTTGGCGGGATCTGAGAGGCCAGTACACCCAAATATAAATAAGCTCCGCCACTGTCATAATTTTCATCCAGTTCAACCGAGCGTTTAAGCATGGCCGTGAGTTTAGGTATTTGAGCAATGGCATTCCAGTCATCAGTATTTACCTGAATCCAGCCTGCCCATGCACTGGCAAATGCAAATAATAATGGCTGTTGTTTCTTTTTAATAGTATTCAGAACTGGTTGAATATCATCCAGTTTTGAATCCAGTTTATAACACAGTGATTTAAGGTCTAAACAAAGTGCTCTACGAGCAAAATTCAGAGATTTATCGGCCAGACGTTTAGAGCGCTCTTCATCTTCCACAAATGCAGAAGTATAAGAGCCGTACAGTTTTGAACCTGAAATTAACAGGGATACATTGTTTGGGTCACCTTCAATCAGGCTATCAATCATGATCAGGTAAGCAGGTGAGCCCGCTTTGACAATGCCGAGGTCATTCTGATTGAGCATGGCTAAAGATAGATTGTCAGCCATTTTCTGGGTCGCAGAACTAATGATGCTGGCACACCCTGACAGGCTACCCAACAGGACTGGAATTAATATAAAAAAGGTAAATAAATAACGGGTCATTTTCATAAGACAATGATAGGAGAAGATTGTTTGCTATGCAGGTATTTTTTTAAAAGAATTAAACCGTTCGATACTGAAAGGTTCGATATTAAAGTTTGTATGATCATCAAGAATTAGCTGGCTGAGAATTATACCCACAAGCGGGGAAAGCTGAAAGCCGTGAGCTGAAAAACCGAAAGCATGAAAAGCATCTGAATATTTGCTGCTACGACTGATAACTGGCAGATTGTCCGGCATAAAAGCTTCTATTCCTGCCCAGCAACGTACAATACGAACATTTTTAAGTTGTGGAAATAATGCCAGAACAGTGCGAGCACTGACTGCCAGTTTAGCCCAGTTCATGGTGGTTTTTTGGTGTTTTATATCCAGTTCTGCCATATGAGCACCTCCGATTAACAGCGTGCCATTTTGCATTTGTTTAAAAGAAAGCTTGCGACTGGCTGCACCGAATACTGGTTCAATAAATTGGGGAAGGCGCTCTGTGATCATTAACATGGGTGCCCCCGGTTGCAGTGGTACCGGTTCATCCAGCGTGCTAGCAACCTGACCCGCCCAGGCTCCCGCACAATTTACCAGTACTGGAGCGCGAAATTCCCCGTTTGGAGAATTTAAACGCCACCCTTTATTGTCATGTTCTATGGCATCGATGCGTGTCGATGGCAGGTATTCAACCCCCAATGATAGAGCTTTTCGACGAAATGCATCCAGAGCATGGAAAGGGCGGGCATAACCGTCATTACGACACATTAAAGCTGCTTTGCAATTTGGAATGAGTGTTGGGGCTAATTTATATAATTCCTGCTGGCTAATCATTTCCTCGTGTTGATATCCAAGATTTGTTACCAGTTCAACGCGTTGCTCCAGTATTTGCACGTCAGTTTCATTTTCTGCAATTCGTATCTGGCCGGGAAAACGGCTGTCACAGTCACTATCAACCAGAGATTTAATATCAAACCACATTTCTGCTGCTGCTACCGATAAAGGTATTTCAGCTGGATGTCGATTGAGCCGACGCAATCCACCGGCATTCACCCCGGATGCATGGCGTCCTGCACTGTCTTTATCCACCACTAGACTTTTCACACCACGCCTGGCAAGTTGCAATGCCACAGAGAAACCCATCAAACCTCCACCAATGATTAGAACATCTGTTTTCATTCCAGTTCCTGTGGAAAAAGTGTAGCGAGCTGTCCCAGTGTCAGGGGGGTGACGGGAGGGCGAGCCCGATAATGTTGCTGTGGTTTGTTTTCATTATTTGCTGTTGCAATGATATGAGATACGGCTTCATTACACTGCCTGCCCTGGCAGAGACCCATTCCGCATCGAGTTAGAAATTTAACCTGATTGTTGTCACTGTGCCCGATAGATACAGCTGATCGTATCTCTCCAGCAGTGATTTCCTCACAGCGACATACGATGGTGTCATCGTCGGGTACTCTCAACAGCTTACCTGGAATATGAAAAAAAGCTTCCAGAAAGGGGCGAATATGACGTTCTTCACGCATCCATTTTCGATCATTACGGGCTAGCTGTTTGCGTTCTAGCCGGGTGATTTTTTCTAGCTTGTACAAAACCTGTAAGGCTGCGAGTCTGCCTGCATGTTCTGCCGTTCTTGCGCCTCCAATACCTGCACCATCTCCGGCAATCAAAATGCCATCAATACTGCTACTTCCCCATTTGCTCAGTTTTGGGGTCCAGCATTGCTGGCTGCTATTCCACTCATGAAAACAACCGGCTGCACGGGAAAGCTGGGTATGCGGAATGACTCCAAAATGAATCAGAAGCAAGTCTGTCTCAATCGACTTCAGTTGGCCTTTGTGTAAAAAACTGACCGTATTGAGTTGTGTTTTACCCCGGGCAATTAAATCACTGACATTATGCAAAGTACCAATGCCTGCCTGTTTAAGATCTTTTTTATAAGCCAAACCTTTGCTCAGGTAATGGCCAGCCAGTAGAGCTCGAGGTAAGTGAGGTAGTGCGCGTAAGTGATTTTGCATTGGAGTCAAATCCAGAATGGATTTTATGTTTACGCCGGCATGGTGATATTGCCAGGCCAGCAACAGTAGCAGTGGTCCGGAGCCTGCCAGTACAACACCGTCTGCCGGCACAATACCATGCGACTTTAATAGAATCTGTCCAGCTCCGGCATTCATTACTCCGGGTAAAGTCCAGCCAGGGAAAGGTACGGGGCGCTCAATAGCTCCACTTGCCAGGATGACCTGGTCAGCAGTGATCATGATTGCTTTATCATCATGTAGCAGGCCAATTTCACGTTTGTCATTTAAAGACCAGACCTGTGTACCTGAAAAATAATCAACATTTGAGTTGCGTATCTCAGAGACAAGGTTTTTACCATGCAGGTATTCTGAACCGAGAAGTTTGGCTCGTTCGGGTGGAATAGATTCCATGGCCCGATATATCTGTCCTCCCGGTGCTTCCTGTTCATCTAATAATGCAACATCGATACCGTGGTTTGCCGCAATAACTGCGGCTGACAGTCCTGCAGGACCAGCTCCGATGATGACCAGGGAATAGTGGGTTTTCATGTCGGCAATGAACCTGGACTATGCTGGCTTTCAATGTTCATTCCCTGTTTAACCAATACCTTACAACTACGTTGATTGGGTTGACCATTAATAATCATCAGGCATTCGAAACATACGCCCATCAGGCAGAAGGGTGCACGAGGGCTATTAGAAATGGTTGTTGTGCGAGTGATATGTAAATCACTACTGACCAAAATTGCAGCAGCTACCGTTTCACCAGCGGGAACTTCTATGGTTTTTCCATTGATTCTGATGGAGACAAGATCACCGGTGTTTTCGTTGAGACGCTTAAACATATCATCCGAGTTTACAGTCGTACTTGTTGCATAATATCTGCATGTTCGAAGATCATGCATTGTTGCAGGTCAAGTTTGATGCCATTACCAGCAGTTATTGCCCGTTGATACATGGATAGCCCTATAGCTACATCGATATAAGCCAGCCCGACTGCATTAAAGTAAATACGTTCTTGTTCAGATTCCCGTCCTGTTTTATGTCCGGAAACGAGTTCATGCAGGTCAGCATGAATATCATTCGCAGATATGAGTCCTTCAGAATACATTCTGCTTAAAGTCTGGGTGCGATGGGTGACAGTATTCCAGTCATCACAGACTATTTTGTCACATTGTTGAGCTACTTTATATTCATCTTCCCAGCCGCCAATGTGACTGTAGAAAGCGCCTGGTTTCATCCAGCTTGCGTGGAGCAGGGGAGCTTGTGCGCTGGTAGCTGTGACCAGAATATCGGCACTTTCCATGGCTGCTTGACCATGGGTATTTGCGCCGATGAAATTTAAATCAGGAAACAAAGGACTTAACTCGCGGATAAATTGTTGTTCTTCATCGACTGTTTTTGCGGCGACCCTGCATTCTTTCAGGCTGGGTCTGACGACTTTCATCGATAACAAATGCATCTTGGCCTGTTCACCGGCACCAATGAAACCAATAATTTCACTGTCCTTGCGAGATAAATGTTTGGCCGCGATTGCCCCCATGGCCGCTACTCGCATATTGGATGCCAGCGTGCCTTCCAGCACTGCAATAGGAAACCCTGTTTTGATTTCGGAAAGCAGGAAGGTTGCTGACAGGTTTTGAACTTCGTGTGTTTTTGGGTTACGAGGGAAGCAGGAAACCCATTTTACTCCACATACTTCTTCATTTAGCAGGGTGGCAGGCAGGCAGTTGATACGATTCTGTGAAGCCTGATCAAATATTTGAACGACTTTTTCAGGGAACAGAATGCGGTGCTGCTCATAGTCCAACATGGTTTTTTCAGCGACTTCAATAGCCATGCGAATATCGAAGCAACCCGCAGCAAGCAAGTCTTCCTGTGACAAATAGGTGAAGGTGATTTTATGATTGCTCATAGTATTTCTCCTTGGGTGTCATCTTTTAATTATTGCCTGATGAATTCAGGTCTAGTTATGATGATTTGTATAACCTTGAGTTTTATAAGCTTTTTATTGTGATAAAGCAATCTCTACAGGTTGATGTCTTGATGTTGGTATTAATTTCTTGTCAGGCAGTGTAAATATTATTCATCACGTAGTGCCTCGACAGGGTCGAGTCTGGCGGCACGTTGTGCGGGTATGACACCTGCTGCAAGCCCAATAAAAATGGCACTTATTTCTGCCAGAACAACATAAGTCCATGGTGTATGCACCGGTAGAGCTGGCATAGCTAGATGTAATAATTGTCCGGTACCTATTCCAAATAATAAACCCACCACCCCACCGATGGCAGATAACACCACTGCTTCACCCAGAAACAGAGACAGAATTTGTGAATGACTTGCGCCCAGTGCACGCATCAATCCAATCTCTGAGGTGCGTTCAGCCACGCTGATGGTCATGATGGTGATGATGCCGATAGCGCCTACCAATAGTGAAATTGCACCAATGGCAGCGACAGCAAAAGTGATGATATTCAAAATTGAACCCATGACATCCAGCATTTGTTGCTGGGTTGTAATGGTGAAATCTTCTCGACCATGCCGGGCCATGAGTAAACGTTTTATACCTGCGACAACTTTTTGTTCACTAACCCCTTCGTGATATAACAAGTCAATTTCCATTAAACCTTCCCGGTTGAACATTTCCAGCCCGCGTGCCAGCGGAATGTAAACGGTATCATCCAGATCAAAACCTAATACCTGTCCTTTTGCTGCCATCACACCGACCACGCGATAACGGTCACCGCCAATGCGAATACGCTGACCTATTGGATTGTTGTGGGCAAAAAGTTCCTGTTTTACCTTGCTGCCCAGAACCACTAAAGCTCTAGGGGCCAGAGGATCATCGTGCGGTAGGAATTGACCAATCTGTACAGGCATTTTGAACGCTTCAGGAAAGTCTGATCCGGTGCCATACACCGTTGTGCGGCGACTGCGATTATTACCCTCTACTTCGGCATTTCCCTGAATTAACCCAACTACAGACCTGCTAAAGGATAATCGATTCATCGCTTCAGCATCGCCAATGGTTAAAGGTCTTTCTGTACCAAACACGCCCATCGACATGCCCATGGTGGTGGTTTTGCCCGGGTTGACTGCAACCAGAGTGGTGCCGAACTGGGTGAATTCAGACAGAATAAATTGATGAATACCTTCGCCGATAGAAGTCAGTAAAACCACAGCTGATATGCCGACAGAAATGCCTAACATAGTCAGGAAGCTGCGTAATTTATGGGTTAGAAGTGATGTGCTGGTGAGGTGTAAAAAATCAGGCGTTAACATCGTTAATGCCCCTGCAATGCAAAAACAGGATCAAGCCTTGATGCTTTTCTGGCCGGTAGCAAGCTGAATAAAAGTCCAGTAGAAATTGCCACAATAAAAGATGCCAGCATTGCCCAGAGGGGTGGGTATGCCTGTAAAGCGGGCAGAGCAAGACGAATGGCCCAGCAACCCGTGAGTCCGAAGATAAACCCGACAAACGTGCCCAATAATGATAACAATATGGCTTCAGTTAAAATCAATCGTAATATATTTTTAGATGAAGCGCCAAGTGCTTTGAGTAATCCGATTTCTGCTGTGCGTTGTGAAACTGCAACCAGCATGACGTTCATGATTAAAATTCCCGAAACAGCGAGGCTGATAGCAGCAATGCCTCCGACCGCATAAGTGAGTGCGGTGAGAATATTATCGAAAGTTTGAATAACTGCATCCTGGGTGATCACGGTGACATCTTCTTCATCATGATGACGCTGTTTGATGGTTTGAATTGAAAAATCAACAACTGACAGCATAGATTCCCGGCTTTTGGTTTCAATCAATATGCGAAATAGTGACGGAGTATTTAGCAGAGACTGGGCCGATGCGACCGGAATGATAACAATTTCCTCCACATCGACATCGAGGGAGCGGCCTTCTGAAGCCAGGATGCCGATAACTCGATAACGATTTTCTCCCAGACGAATCCATTGTCCGAGAGCTGCATGGGCTCCGAATATTTCATCGCGGATTTTTTTCCCAATGACACAAACGGGTGTTGCCCTGTCCCAGTCTGCTTTCGGTAAGAATTGACCGGATGCTAACTCCCAGTGGCGCAGCTTAAGTATTTCACTGGTTGAACCTAAAATAGTGACTTCACGTTTTCGGTTTTTCCAGGAAACTTCGACTGCCCCGATATTGAGTGGTGCAATTCGGGTGACTGCGCTGTGGCGAGTCAGTGCACGGGCATCATCTAAAGTCAGGTCTCGGGGTGTGACCCCCATCATAGTGCTCAAACCCATGCCAGCCGTTTCACTTTTGCCTGGCATCACAATCACCATATTAGTGCCCAGCGAAGCAAATTCACCGGTAACATAACGCCTGGCACCTTCCCCAAGAGCGGTTAATAGCAGTACCGAGGCGACACTAATACTCATGGCCATTAACATTAATATCGTACGTGTTCGGTATCCTTTGAGGGATTTCCAGCCATACAACATAATGTCAGGTGTCAGCATGATTCACCGTGTATTTTGCTGGTCAGACTGGATTCGTCCATCCACCATTTTGATGGCACGAGTCGAGCGTTTGCCCAGATGGCTGTCATGTGTCACCACGATCAGCGTGATGCCCCGTTCATTTAATGATTCCAGTGTTTCAATAACATCTGCCCCGGATTTTTGATCCAGGTTTCCGGTGGGCTCATCAGCCAGTAATACTGAAGGTTCAGTGATTGTTGCTCGAGCGATGGCAACACGTTGGCGTTGTCCACCTGATAATTGATCTGGTTTATGGTGGGCGCGATCCATCAGGTTCATGCTGTGCAGAGCTTTTTTTACCTTGTCATGGCGAATATCAGGTTCGATACCTGCAAGTAACAGAGGCAGTTCGATATTTTCCTGAGCGGTCAGCCTGGGGATTAAATGAAAGGCCTGGAATACAAAACCTATATGTTTATTACGGGTTAACGCTTCCTGCTGTTCATCCATGTCGGTGATGTTCTGATCATTTAAAAAGTATAAACCGGATGTTGCATGATCAAGTAATCCAATCAGGTTTAATAATGTTGATTTACCCGATCCGCTAGGCCCCATGACGGACAGGTATTCCCCCTGGGAAATTTGCATGTTGATATCATCCAGGGCGTGAACGGTCTGGTCACCTACCTGGAAATCACGATGAATGTTTTCTAGTTTAATCATTTATTATCAGTAAATAAGTCGTAAGTCAGAAGTCGAGAGTCAACTGCCAATAGCTTTTATTTCAACACTTTTTCAGTTTTCACAACTGCTCCATCCATTAAACCATCACGATCTATTGAGGTTACAATTTGCTGGCCCTGTTCCAGTCCTGTTAAAACTTCACTATGTTTCCAATTGCTCAAGCCTATTGTTACTTCTACTTCGGTAATGGTGTCAAAGTCAGGGTCGAACAGGTAAACCTTATTACCTTCCAACAGGGCTTCGGTGGGAATGCGTAAACTATTACTGTGCGAATCAATGATGACTTCTACATCTGCTGTGTAACCGGGTAACATGTTGGAATTGTCCTTATCCGTAATAAAGTCGACTTCAATATCTACCGTTCTGGCCTGTTTTTCTTTGTCTAAAACATACGGTGCTACCCGTCGAACTCGACCATCGAAAAACTGTTTACCAAATGCATCCAGTGAAATGCGGGCAATCATGCCGGCTCTAATTTCGGGCGCGTCTACTTCATCGATGGGTGCACTGACATAAAGGCAGCTATTATCGATAATATCTACGGCAGGTGGAGTAGGGATGCCAACGGGGGATGGAGTAATGTATTCACCCAGCTCACCGTTAACTTCGGCGATGGTTCCATCAAATGGAGCAATCAGGCGTGAACGTTCTAGTGCAGCCCGGGCGACCAGTATTTTAGCCTGACTAATACTCACGGTGGCGATAGCAGCGTCGCAGGCAGCCTTACTGGCCTGTGACTGTCCCACAGCCTTATCGGCAATTTCATCTGAGACAAGACCACGAGCCAGTAATTTAGTCATTCGAGTGGCTTCACGTTCAGCCAGTTCAAACTGGATACAGGCCTGCTGCTGTAAAGCTTTGCTGGCGGTAAATTCAGATTGTGCTAGTTGAGTTTGAGCGAGCAGGTCATTATTCCAGATTTCAAATAACACTTGTCCTTTTTTAACTTTTTCGCCTTCTTTGACTGGCAGGCTGGAGATCTGGCCTCCTAAAGAAGGAGATAACCTGGCACGGCGACAGGCATTCAATGTACCTGCTCGGGTATTGGTAACTGTGCGTTCGATTTCCCCCGATTCTACGGTGGTGAGTGTTACTGGTATGGGTTTGTTGCGTTGTGCCCAATACACTGCCGATACCACAACAGTTGCGGATAATACGACCACCACGAGAGTTTTAAATGTGCTCATTTTCCATACCTCCTGTAGTAGATAATATCAGAGACGGAAGTCATGTAGTGGGGAATTTACAATGATGAAACCATCAAACGGTTTAGGTTTGATATAAATCAAATGCTGTTTACTGGATTGATTGAGTATCTAGATAGATGTCCAGATCTTATGAGTAGTTAAGCTTTAGTTTAAGTTGTGAAAATATTTTTGTAAATTTTTCACAAGCTTAACGGACCTGGTTCACACAAAGTTTTAGATTTTTCTTCTATAAATTAGTTATAGTTTTTTTAAATGAGTAGCTAAATATGAATATTCACAAACACACCGATACTTCTCAGATGAATTATCATTATGGTCTGGCCCTGGAAGAAATTAAGCTGGAACGCTCAATAAATAGTATGGCTTTTCTTTTAGATGGTTTTGACTCTCAAGATAGACCTCAGTATTTGGTGAACGAGATTGCTCATCAGGAGAAACAGTTAAAATCTTTAAGAGTATTGAGATCTGTTAAGGATTAGAGTGTTTGTAAGTTGTTAGCAGGAGATGAAAATAATTCATAAATTTTCATGTGACAACTTTAAAATATAGGTTTGAATTGCTGCTAAGTCAAAGCATAGTTAAAGGAAAGTATTTGAAAATTGACCTGTGTCCTGTTTATGATTTTTTGGCAAAATAGAGGTTTACAGGATATAGCTTGTAGCCTATAAATATAAATAACGAGAGGGTTTCCTCTCAGAGAGACCTGGCCGGAACTGGAATATGAAGTTTATATTTAGTGATCCTTGCCAGGTCTTTTTTTTACCTCATGAAACAATCTACTCATTAATCGAATAATATTGATATAGTCTGTAATTCAATAAATGGAATAAATAAAAAAAGGAGAAAACTATGGATAGTTACACACAGGGGCTTCCTGAATGGTTGGGAATGATACTGGGAGTATTTGTCATGATATTAGTAATTATGTGGATACTGGTTCCTATTGCAATATCATCCATCCAGAAAAAAACCAGTGAAATAGCAAAAACAAATAAAGAAATTCTGGAAGCAATTAAGCTTCAAACTGCCGCCATAAATCGACATGATCTAAAGCAGGCAGCCGACCAGAGACATCTCAATAATAATTTAGACTAAACTTTTTTTGTTACTGGCATCTGCACGCGCAAGTTCCGCCAGGAATCCAAACAGTAGTGCAGTATTTACGGAATGGCCATGTACCGGCGCAATGTGTTCCTTCTGAAGGACCACAAATAGCTCCGCCAGCAGGGCACTCATTGGTTAGTCCTGGCCGTACTGGTATTGATGTGCATGCTGCTGGAGCACCGCCAGCACCAGCACCAGCACCAAGACCAGAGCCTGATGTTGAACATGCACTTAACAGTAATATGGAAAGAGAAAAAATTAGGGCTATTACGGGCTTTAAAATCATGATGAGGACTCCTTTTTATTCAGCTTTATGTGAAATAACGAGTTACAACAATCTTTTCCAACTATACGCCCAGCATAAACACATGTCTAACAGATAGAGTTTGGAAAGCTTTGCACTAATAAAAAGTGTGCTTGCGATAATTATATTGGGCTGTGGAATGGTTGAACTGGTGTCAGATGCTGTTGCTTTTATGTAAAGGATATATTTGATTTATCCTGACTCTGGTTAATTATGTGTTGAGTTACTTCATGAATATCTTTAATAACTCTACCCCTGTCAATTACCCGGGAATCTTGACCAAAAAAGCCCGCCTCAGTGGGCGGGCTGTTGCGTGTTAAAGTTGAAATGAGTAACCGAAGATCTATGCAGGGAGTGACAGTTTGCATCACCCCTTGCATGATGTGCTTATGCTACTGGGACTACATATGCAGTCTTACCTTACAATAATAGCCTCCACTCTCATTGTGTTGTTATCGAGATCTCTATCATTATCGATAGGTGATACTGTTGCCTGCCATGTATAAGATTTTTTGTTCCTGGAGTCCCAGGTAAAATCAAATACTGCAGTCTCTCCACTACCCAGCTCTTCAAAATCAAATGAATAGTAGAAACCACCTCCCTGAAAAGTTTCAACAGTAACCTCTCCAGTGACAGTCAGGCCACCCACATTTGTAATGGTAACACGTGCTGGAATGCCCTTCGTTTTTGCTGGTACAAGATAGATACCATCCACGATTTGGGGGGCATCGACATCCAATTCCAGTGATTCGATCAACAGATCATAACTATCAGCTGGTGGAGGAGGTGGAGGTGTTCCGCCTCCAGGAGGTGGTGTTGGTGCAGTTCCAACACTCTCATCAGATACGCTTAACATCGCATGTGTTCCACCAGAAACATTATCTGCCTCATTCCAGACAGTCCAGATAATATTACCCGCAGGTGAAGGCCGCAGTTGAGATTCAAATCTATTGTTTTCTCCAATTCCAGGAACCACAACAGGGGCTTCAAAAGTTGCGCCTTTATCCCTGGTGCGCGTGTAGTAGACATCAAACTCTTCAGAACCTCCGATGTGTCCATACACATTTGACTCTGTTCCCCAGGCTATGATCAGGGTATTTTTATCCTGACAGTTTTCAGGATATGCAGAGTTTGCAGGGTCGAGTGTATTACAACCCATACCACTACCCGGAGTTTTCACTAAACGGGGCTCTTTAACATGTGTTGTCACACCGGTCATATTGATCATGTTAGAGAGGTTTACCGCGTCAGTCCAACCCTGGTCATATGTATCATCTGAGAGACCCTGTGCGTTATAACGCCTCATCCAGAAATCATAGATATCCAGATCTATAACGGTTGCAACCGCCCAGTCTTTCGCATACGAATAGCCAAGATAAAAATCATCTCCGACAATTGCGGCACGATGCGCCTTGGAATCTTCATACGGATTGAATGATGATGTATCCCCAAGATCATTTGGAGGAAATGTTGATGTAGGAAATGGTACTTCCAGCGAAGGTAATGGAGTCCACGGAATAGTATTGCTGCTGATATTACTTGCAGGCACATTGTTAAGATCTCGTGCGACTAAGTAGTCTGATTCTCTACAGGTTCCATCCACAGCAGGTTCCATATCCTCCGGTCTAAGACCAGTAGATCCTACATCCTCCGTTTTCTTGCCAACACGAACCATAATATCTGCTGGTCCACCTTCAGTTGGAAAACCTTGTCTCCAGAAGACACCCATTCTCAAACCATTAGGAGATGCATTAGGTTGACCAACAAAACGTACACGACGGCTATTTTCAGCTGGATCACTGATGATACAGCCAGGCTCTCCATTTTCGTACATGCCGTTAGAAACAGGAGGTGCATTGAAAGGAAACTCGTGATAGCGAACGAATTTACCTGAATCGAGTCTGTCAGCTCCTTTGCTCTCTTCATAGGCGATCACGGCTGTTGGGTCAATACCATAGCTGGCATTGTTGACCAACATAAGATTGGGTCTTGATGCGCCAGTATTACCACGCTCCAGCACCTGGATTTCATTCTCAGGGTCGTCTGGATGAAAAACAGGACTGGTATTACCGCCCGAGCCATCGATCGTATAGTTATCAGAGATTCTTACTGGTGTCGCCAGAGGAGTTCCCATAAGATCTTCCGTGTAGGTATACCAGATATCCGTGCCATGGGTAACGGTTGCTCCCGAAGCACCTTCACCCGGGCCGGCGCCAGCGCCAAGTTGCAGACCATGTGGATCTTCCTGCCAGGAAAATACCCATTTTCCTTTGCCATCAATGCTTAAACCTTTATTAAAGTCTGATTTGGCATCTCTACTTCCATCGGTGATTTGTTGCGTATTCCAAACAGCAGGTTCACCATCTAATCCCGCAACATTATTTGTGTATGACCTATAAAGGCAGGAAAAGGGTACGCTAAGGCCTTCACGAGCGGTATAGCTGATTATTCTCTGCTTATCACCAGGGCAATACTTACCCACCCAGGTGACTACCGCAAAGTTACCGGCAACGAAGATATTTGGCTTTTCAGAGTCCCCGAAAAATGGTCTTGCAATCATCTCTCCGTCGAAAACGTTATTTTCATCCCACTTTGTTAAAATACTGGCTACGTGAGCCGTATTGGAGATATTCAGTGGTTCGCTCCAGTCTGATGCCAAACCACACTGGCTGTCATTGTGTGCTGGATGGCACACCCGCACAAAAATATCCCGGGAAAGTCTAGTATCATCTGCTTTGGTGTCATAGACGGTTTGAGACCCGTCGGTTGCATCGCCATAGGCAGAGACAAGCCAACCACTGCCCATGCGGACGAGCTTGGTTTTATTTGCCAAACTGTTCTCAGAAAGCATTTCAGGGGCACTATAGTCTGCCGTTGCACCCATAGTAATAAGCGCTAAGCAAATAAACCCCAAAATACTGGCTATGTTTTTGTATTTAAACATGTCAATACTCCTTATATAATTTAACAAAAGCATCTACTTTTGCCATAGAGAGCACTCAATAACTAAAGTGATTCCCTATGTGAAAAAGTCTATAATTTTCCAGCTATAAGCGGTATCGGATAGAGGCTGATTACACCATCAGACGAAGTCTTATTAAGACATCAGAGATTGTCCTATACAGGAAGTTGCGGTCAAAAAAACTGACCCTGCTAGCCCGTTGTCAGCTTATTGTGCCCTGCATGCTGCATTATAATTTTGTGTCTTTTTGTATAAAATACACAGAGTAAACGACTAAAGTAAGGTCGTGATTCAAGTAACAATCAGAGTTTGTCTGATTGCTAAAACTCACTTAATAGGTTATCAATATGACTGGGAGATGGGCAATGCTTTACACTTTCCATTATATAGATCGAGTTCCCTGACATAGTGATGAATTGATGCTTGATGACAGACAAATGAATCAACCTACCTGGGAAGTGATTTTCCAGGCAGGAGAGGTATTTTTCCTCCTCGCTGGTGGAAAGCCTGGCAACAACAGTGGGGCTGCAGAACATGGATAAACCTGACCAGAGTGATAAGGTTATCCTCGACCAGACACTCGAAAAACTGTATGAAAGCGAGCAGCATTATCGCACTCTGTTCGATAACACCACCTGTGGTCTGCTGTTTGCCAATCCTGAGACAGGAGAATTCCTCGAATGTAATCGGCGCATTTGTGAGATGCTCGGCTACTCCAAAGAGGAATTGAAACAGCTCTCGGTCGCTGACATACATCCTGAGGAAGATCTTCCCTGGGTGATGAAGGAGTTCCGACGACTGGCCAACAGCGAGAAATCCCAGAGTTTGAATGTTACTGTGAAACGAAAGGATGGAGACATTTTTTATGCCAATATCTCTAGTTTCTGGATCAAGTACCAGGGAAAGGAGTGTCTGGTTGGTGCTTTTCTTGACGTCACCGGAAACAAAAAGACCGAACAGGCACTACGGGAACAGAAGGCCAAGCTGGCTCATGCGCAGAAACTCTCTCATATTGGAAGCTGGGAACTGGATTTGGTAAACGATGTCGAGCACTGGTCAGATGAGGTATTCCGTATCTTCGGCTATGCGCCGCAGACTTTTACTCCTTCTGAATCACGGAAGTTGGAATCTGTTCATCCGGATGACCGTTCTAAGTTTCAGTCTCATATACGACAGGGTTTGAAGACCAGAGAGAAGTTCGAATTTGAGTTCCGCCTACTACGCAGTAATAACGAAGTGCGCATCGTACGTTCGCTCAACGAGGTGATCAGAGATCGTGAAGGAGAAGCGGTATTGCTGCTCGGCACCCTGCAGGATGTCACCCAGCGCCGTCAGACTGATGCTCAGCTCAGACGCTCCCATGAGGATCTGCGCAGACTGACCGGTTATCTACAATCAGCCAGGGAGAATGAACGGATCTCCATCGCGCGTGCGATACATGATGAGATGGCGCAGTCACTGACCGCACAGAAGATCGATATGGTGCGCTTGAAGTCGATGCTTCCACGGGATGTACCTTTACTGGAGGAACTTTCCGAGGAGGTCCTGCAGTCGATCAACCAGACAATCAGTTCGGTTCAGCGCATCCTGACGGAACTGCGACCAGCGCTGCTCGATGATCTCGGGCTGGTGGCTGCAATCGAGTGGCAGGTGATCGAATTCCAGCGCAGAACGGGGATACAATACCATCTTGTTCTGCCGGATGATGAATTGGATCTAACGCTCGATCAGCGCACGGCACTGTTTCGTATCATGCAGGAGTCTCTGTCGAATGTTCTGCGTCATTCCAATGCAGATACAGTGTGGGTAGAGTTAATTGTTGATGGACACTGGCTGTTGATGAGCATCATTGACAATGGCAAGGGAATTTCAGATCTCGAGGTGCTAGGCAGCCGCTCCTTCGGTCTGATGGGCATGCATGAAAGAGCCTACATACTTGGCGGTAATGTCAATATCCATGGAAAGGAGGGAAAAGGAACGAACGTTTCCACCAGAATCCCTATCAACATCAAGCAAGGCAGCGAGAACTGATATGAATAACATATTACTGATAGATGATCACGCTGTGGTGAGGAAAGGATTGAAAGCGATTCTGGAAGAGGAGTTTGGCGACATCAGCGTGGATGAAGCAGATACCGGCCTTGCTGGAATCAGCTGCATCCGTGAATGCCATCCTGACGCAGTGGTGCTGGACATCAGCCTACCTGACATCAGCGGACTTGATGTACTCAAACGCATCCGTATGGAGTGGCCAAAACTGCCGGTTTTGATTCTTAGTATCTATGGTGAGGATCAGTACGGTGCGCGCATGTTGCGTTGCGGTGCATCCGGCTACCTGTCAAAATCCAGTGCACCTGAGCACCTCGTCACTGCACTGAAAAAGGTGATCAGCGGCCAGCGTTATATTTCCCCCGAATTGGCCGAGCAACTTGCATATAACTTCGAGAAATCACCGGGGGGTCTCTCCGTGGAGTCTCTCTCGGATCGTGAGTACCAGGTATTCCGCATGCTGGCAGCCGGCAAAACCGTCACTGCGATTGGTGAAGAGCTGCATCTTAGTGTCAAAACCATCAGTACCCACCGCCATCACATCCTCAGCAAAATGGAGATGCGCAATAATGCAGACATTGTCAGCTATGCCCAGTCAAAAGGTTTGCTCGAGCAGCAGTGAGATTTGTTCCAACAAATACGATGAAATAATTATCGAAAGTCACTCCAGTGAATTTTTTAACAACCCCAAATGTGTGGGCGAAACCTATAAAGAAACTCCGCATAAAAAGCAAATGTCATGGAAGAAAATATGTATCTACTCAGCGAGTTTTAAGATTAGATAGCTTTAAAGATTTTTTCACCACGAAGACACGAAGTACACGAAGGTACATCGTTATTTAGTAATAAGCTTTTTAAAAATTATGACAAAGACTGATTTATCCAATTACTTTTAGCATTATTTGCTTTTCTTCGTGAGCTTCGTGTCTTCGTGGTGAATATTTTTTTGACTTTTTTGAATACGCTGAGTAGCGAATCAGGAAAATATATGGTAACCCTGACTTTTGTAAATGCTTACATAGTCAAAAAAATAAACAGGTGTACTCGTTCATACTCAAAGTAAACTTGCCTCCCCACTCTAACTCTCACTTATGTAAATGATCTGTATAGAAGTAGGAAGTGCAAGTTATTATGGAGCTATCACCTGCCTTCAGTGCATCGACTGATTTACTCAGGTTCAATAATTTTCTATCTTCCCCCGGCGTTAAACGCATGTGGTTTATGACAGCTGTAACAGTTATCACCAGACTTTCTTCCGTTACCACTATGTTCGTCGTTGTGGCACATCTTGCAGCGGTCTGTGTCTACCCTGTAGCCAGTAGCCCCAATACCTGGGTAATACCCGGTGAGGTTGGGTTTTTCCAGTCCCACCGTATCAGCCGTATGGGTACCATGGCAGGCATTACACTTGACCATGGTGTGGGTCATTTTTGACGCTGCATACTCATCAACCAGTTTATGATCTATTTCATGACAGCCACCGGTTAAACATGAGTAGCTGAATTCCACTGCAAAGCTGGTATCGAAGACCTGAGTGTCAGTTGAATCATCCCACTCAGGGCCATTGGAGGAACCATATTTATCACTTACCCGGTCTGTGGTACTACCATCATCATCAGTGCCGCAGGACAGTAAAGAGCCCAGTGCCACAATAATCAGACTGATCTTAATAGATTTAATGGATTTGTTTAAGTATTTCATATTTATTCTCCTCCATTAAGCTCTGGTCAGACTAACGGCACAGTGTTTATAAATAGGTTGCTTACAGTCCGGATCGACCCAGTTCATGGTGAGTCGATTGGTTGCTGTTAAACGACCACCATTTTGTGCAACATCCTGTGGATCCAGATCAGCAAAATGCATGGGAACAAATACCTGTCCTCTTTGTACTGTTCCAACCACCAGCGCCTTGATCACAATTTCACCTCGACGTGTGTTCAGACGTACCATATCTCCAGAGGTAACATTCAGAGAGGCTGCATCATCCGGATGCAGTTCCACATAATTTTTCGGCACCATTTCATGTAGCTGTGGCACTCGTTTTGTTTTGGTTCGACTATGGAAGTGTTCAATTACACGCCCTGTAATCAGCCAGAATGGGTACTCACTATCCGGGATCTCGGGTGCTTCAAGGTAATCTTTGGCCCACAGGTATGCGCGGCTCTTATTGTCAGGATCAACCCACGCCTTATCCTGTGTACCTCCCTGAGTATCAGCCCAGTTAGTATTAAAACGACCATTGGTGTACATGCGCGTACCGCCATAAATGTTGTCTGGTGTCGAAGGCCACTGAATACCATTGTTAGCCTGAATAGCTTCATAGCTCATACCACTCATGTCGCAGATGGTGCCTTCAGTGCATGTTTTCCATTCTTCGAAGGCTTCTTCTGAGGTATTGAAACCGATCACCGAATTACCATCTCTATCTGCAAAACGAGCATCCATGGAAGCAATTTTGTCAGCCACCATTTTGGTGATATCCAGATCAGAATAGGCACCGTAACCATCAGCACGTAAATCATGTCCTACAGGCAATACGGCCTGGCGACCCAGGTTAACTTTACGTTCAGAACAGGTATAAACACCTGATTTCTCTCCCCACATGGCGGCAGGAAGGAACATGTCAGCAAAGTGTGTGCATTCCATGGGCTGGTAAATATCCTGTACTACAATGTAGGGTCGTTTCGGATTATCGAAGTCCATATAGGAATACAGCTTGTTCAGATCTGGTAAGGTGACTGCAGGGTTGGTGCACTGAATCCAGAATAGACTCAGCTCACCATTACGCATCATTTCCACCTGACTGTTGATGTCCTGATAATCCCTGTTAGAAGTAATAACCGTTGGTTTGTGTGGTGGAATTTTCCCTTTGGGTATATTCCAGAAGTCTTCCAATTCTCCCACATGATCCGGGTTGTAATAGTTACGATATCCAGCCAATGCTGATGATGCACCGGCTTCACGATTACTCATGGCTGTGGCCTGACCTGTGATACTGAATGGTGAAGAACCCGGACGACCAATCTTGCCCATGATGAGATGCATCGCGCAGATCATACGCACGGTATCGGTAGCACCCATTGATTGATATACGCCCTGTATAAAGAGGGACAGGGCTTCTGGTGATTCACCAATCCATTTAGCAGCCAGTTTTATGTCATCAGCCGGACAGCCTGTTATGTTTGAGACATATTCAGGTGTGTATTTGGCAACAACATCTGCCATGGCATCGTAGTTACGAGTGTGGTTGTTGATGTAATTGCTATCAGTCCAGTTGTTGATAATAATTTGCTGAACGAGACCATTCATTAACGCAAGGTTAGTACCTGGCTTTAGAGCCAGGTGTAAATCGGCACTACGGGCAGTTTGTGTTCGGCGAGGATCGACTACAATCAGTTTTGGTGCCCTTACTGTTCTGCGAGCTTTGGCAATGCGGCGCCACAGTTGGGGGTGCATTTCTGCCGGATTCATGCCGATGACAAAAAAGCAGTCGGTATTTTCTATATCGTCATAACAACCGGGAGGACCGTCTGATCCAAAAGTGGTCAGGTAACCCACCACGGCTGCGGCCATGCATAAACGTGTATTGGAATCCATTGTGCCCGTTCCAATGGCACCTTTGCCCAGTTTGCCGAAGGCGTAATATTCTTCCAGTGTCCACTGTCCGGTATTGTAAGTTGCAATTGAGTCGGCACCTTTGTCATCGACGCCATCAATTATTTTCTGACTGAGAATAGTGGTTGCTTCATCCCAGGTAATTTTTTTCCAGTCACCATTAACATCCCGGATCAATGGCCATTTTCCACGATCAGGAGCATCAAGAATTTTATGTTCATATAAACCCTTAACACAGACTCTACCATTATTGGTCGGATGATTTTCATTACCTCTAACCGCAACTGCTTCACCAGCGGCATTAACACCAATGTTGAGCCCACAACCAAAAGAGCAATATCCACAGACTGAATAAACCCAGTCAGTTACGTTATCAAACGTATCATCGGCATTTACTTCTGAGCTGGCTAATAGATTGACTAAGCCGCCACCAATCACTGCCTGAGATGAGACGATCGCACTCCACTTTAAAAAGCTGCGTCGATTATGATTGGCAATATTGGGATCTTTTTTCAGCTCCTCAATTTCATCTATTGTAAATACAGCAACGCTATCTTGTGTTTCATTTTCTGCCATAACATTCCACCATTTAATTTAAAAAAATAATGCACTGAAATTTTCAATATGATTCTTTCAATGTAAAAAAGCATATTCATGTATAGACCGATGAGTGGGCAATGAAAAATGTCACTAGATTAAATAATCATAAATAAATGATAAAAAATCATTTTCTGGCTGTGAGAAATGACACGAAAATAATTTTAGTCTGGATGTTAACGAGCAGAAAAACGAAGGTTTTAGCTGATTAGTGTTAGTCATTTATTGGAGTATTTTACTGGATGGATAATCCTGCTACGAAAGGATATTAAATTTCGAGACTAATTTCTTCCAGAGCCGGTAAATCAAGAATTGAGAAACCTTGCGGGTTGATATTAATGTGACCGTCTGATTCCAGTTGTTTAATACTTCTAATCAGTGTTCTTTGGGTAACACCCAGCATGTCGGCCAGTTCGACACGTGATAATAAATCTTCCAGGTGACAGTGCTTCAGGTAT
This sequence comes from Gammaproteobacteria bacterium, assembly GCA_018669845.1. Classification (GTDB taxonomy): domain Bacteria; phylum Pseudomonadota; class Gammaproteobacteria; genus JACNJF01. Next base: position 86,417 of record JABHSO010000036.1, read on the forward strand.
CGCTCCTGATGGGTGTCATTTAAATAAACAAGGTATGATGCGAGACGTTGTAAAGCATTTTTTTGACCCAGATTTGCAATATGCCTTATATAGGAATTTAAGTCGCGAGACATGGCCTGCATCAGTGTGTCAGAGATTTCCTGATAGTGCTCTATACTGTTTTTCAGGTCCGAACTTTTCAGATGACAGACAGTGACATCATTAAGAGCTTCTGCCGAGCTACCATGAGTTTGCATGTGTAAATCTTCACAGGCGATCAGATCTCCTGGAATTTGAACCAGTTTATGAATTTGTTGTTTACCATTGGGCAGGGATTTATAAACTTTAACTTCACCTGTTAGCAGAATATACAGATGCGAGCTAATATCCCCCTCATTGTATAGAGCCTCTTTTTTATTAAACCGTTTCAGGCTTAGACTGAGTTGTAAATTTCGTTTGGCTTCAATACTTAAACTGGAAAAATAATATGAAGTATCCATAATGCAGGAAAAACAGCGGATTCCTGCAGGCTTATTCAGACATGGACCTGCAATATTATTTTTTGGAATCTGATAGTTTAGTATTTGAACACTCATCTTACTATTTATAACGCTGGCGCATGAAAAAGGTTCCATTTATTCAATATATTTTGATATTACTGGCACTCCTTTTTTTATAAAAATAAGTGTTGCGTCGACTAGTTGAACTCACCGTTCATAAGGCTGTTCAACCATTTTCATTCTGATCAACATACTTCCAATAATATTTTCATAATCCCAACCTTTTTATCAATTTTATCCTGGAGAGAATTTAGTTAAAAATAACTGGAACCTTTTTAATTCTATAGCGTGTATAAAATTAGAATTATAGATTTTTAATGATTTGAATAAGAAGAGAGCATCATGAAATATTTACAAAGGTTTAACAGATTATTACTCATTAGTTTTTTTACACTGCCTTTTTATTTAGCAGGCTGTAACTCTGAAGGTACCGATGAATTAAGCAGTTTTACAACCACTGATGTGGATGAAAAGTTATCGGTTAATGAAACTATTCTGGATAATGAAGTAAACAGCTTACCTAAGGGTAGTGCCAGTATTGAAATGGCAGGTGGTCTTGATGCCACAGAGATATCACATCTAACTTTTATGCGTGAAGAAGAAAAATTAGCCCGAGATGTTTATTTAACTCTTGCTGATCTTTATCCTGATCAACGAGTGTTTAGTCGAATTGCAACACGCGCAGAGCAAACTCATACCGATACAATGCGAGATAAACTGGATCAATTCAACTTGCCAGATCCAAACCCTGAAACAAATAACTTACCTTCCAGTCTGGGGGTATTTACTGGAAATGAATGGGGATGGTACTTCATAGAAAAATTTGCATTATTAACTTCAATGGGAGAAGTCAGCGAACTTGATGCCCTGTATGTAGGTGCATTTATTGAAGAGCTGGATATGCACGATATTGCAATATGCCCACAGGTAATGATTGATCGTGGGTTCTCTTCTCCATGTGGACTGGCGTATACCGATGAAAAGGCACTACAAACAGCTTATAGCGCACTTATAAGTGGCTCAGAAAGTCATCTACGAACGTATGTTGGACAGATTGAAGCAGTTATTGGGGTTGGTAATTATGAGGCTCAATATTTAACGCAAGCCGAAGTAGATGCAATTCTAGGGCGTTAATACGTTTAACCAGGTATCGTAAAAAGTAACCTGTTGTTCCAAAGAGATGCTTTGTATTTGAGTTGTTGATTATTGCGAGAACAGTTATGAAGATAATAAAAATAACAACACTGCTATTTCTATCTATAATTTTTGCACCTGCTAACGTGATGGCGAATGACGCTGATGCTGACGGTGTTGAAGATAAGCTGGATAAATGTCCCAATACTGCACAATTAAAAAAACTACCAGCTGACTTTATTTATGGCGTAGCTGTTGATCCTGAACGTTTGAAACCAGAGGCTAAAGCTTTTCCAGTAGATGAAAATGGTTGTGAATTTGATACAGACGGTGATGGTATTATCAATAGTAAGGATTATTGCCCTGAAGATACCGTAGAAACATTAAGTAAAGGCACTGCTGAGAATGGATGCCCAAAACAAAGTGACGCAGATGGCACACCAGATTACAGGGATAACTGCCCTGATACACCTGCAGGTATTAAAGTAGATAACCTTGGTTGCCCGGTATCATCAAATCCACAACATTAAGAGCTACAACCATAACCGCGAGTCAATCTGACACGGTTCCACGGTGTATTTGTCCCTAACAGTAAACACAGAGCTCTGGTCACACCCGCCCGGCACGGGAAAAGCCTGCAAGAAGAAAACAAAATGCCGGATGAAAAGCGCAGAGCCATGACCTGGACTCAACGGTTGAAAAAGGTGTTCAATATTGATATAGAAACTTGTGATCAGTGCGGTGGTTCCGTCAAGGTGATTGCCTGCATGAACGTTGGATAATTTTTTAGATATTACAGTAAATAACAGGGAAAAGGGCTCGTTCTGAATTTGATTTCGTGGATTGATATTGGTAGATAGGTCTTCTATACTTCTTATACTTTTTCAACAATCTGGGTACTGTGGCTTACCACCAGAGCGACTATAGACAGGCACTCGACTATTACCGGCAGAGCCTCACTATCGCCCACTCCACTCAGGCGCTAGCCCTTCTGCTGATATCACTACTTGGCTTTGCATGGCACTATCTGCAAGGGAATGAACCTACTCGTGCCGGTGAATTATGTGGATTGGCACAACATCATCCAGCCTTCAATAGCGATGTAGAGGAGCACACGGATGAAGTGCTGCCCCTGTTACAAGCTGCGCTGCCCCCAGCCGAATTGCTAGTGGCCCTGGAACGCGGCAAAATCCTCGACCTGGATACAGTGGTGACAGAATTGCTGGATGAATTCGGGGAGGACAACGCATGACAAACACACCCGAAACCTTACTTCCCACCCGCTATCGTCTGCAAGATAAATTGGGCGAAGGTGGGATGGGCGTCGTCTACCGCGCCACCGATCGCCTGACGGGCGAGACCATTGCTCTCAAGCAAGTCCAGGTCCCGGCTGAGTATTTGCAGTTTATGAGCAGCCCGCCGGAAACCGTGAGCCATAACCTGCAAGTATCTCTGGCGCGCGAATTTCAGAC
>JABHSO010000073.1 GCA_018669845.1 Gammaproteobacteria bacterium
ATACCTAACTCACTCGTTAAGATATTTATGTGGAACGTGGCAATGTCGTAGGACTCTTCATGGAGGGAGAAAGCTATGTGTGTAACCAAATACTTTTCTGACAACGGATGCATTTTTACTTTCAGCCAGTGCATTATCGTTTGAATGTCTTGATCGTGATTTGGTAAATTCAATGAATAGTTTTTGTAATAAATCAGCAACGCGTTGATTGATATATTCAGATCCATTATCACTATGAAATCAGTGTATGGTAAAAGGAAATGAATCGAGCATTTGCTCCAGTGCAGGCATCAAATAATGCTCACTTATTTTTTCGACTGAGCAGACTATTTCAAATTGCGTTACTTCGTCTACAGCATTGATGTGGTATATCCCTTTAACCTTATCCTGATCGCCCTGGTGCACGCTATCAATACGAATATAGCCCGGTTTCCCTTCGGGTTGTGGCTTTCTTCTTTCCCCGATGGGGATCTGTTGTGACTGTGTTTTTGTGAAGTGTCGACGTTGTCGTTTATAGCGCTCAGAACCTCTTAAATTGTACAGGTGAGAGATCGATATTTTTGTCAGCCTTCGATAGGCTTTATCATCAAAAATATCATGAGCACGCTCACAGAGCTTTTTTACCGCAGGGCCACAGGGTGTATCATGAAGTTCATCGGTTTTAGCGAGCAAAGTAATGTCTTTATCGGTGTATTTTTTTGTAAAGCCATTACTGCGGCAGGGTAGCCAGTTTATCTTGCCTGTTTTGGTGTATTTCTTTATAAGCCGAGTAAGTTGTTGGCGTGAATATTCTGTCATTTTTAACCGGTAGCGAATAACAGTTCCCTTGTCTTTTTTCGGCAGCGTTATATAGTGAAATTTAACCAGCGTTTTACGTATAAAGTGGTAACGCTCTGTCTTGCTACCCAAAACAGAAAAAGCCACTTTCTGGTTACCCTGAAGGAAGATTTCAAGAGATTCTATAGTCTTCAAATTCTCAATTTTCATAATCGTTCTCATGACGTGATTATGAACAATTTGAGCTATTTGAGACTCATTTCATGTTGGAAATACGTGCCTCGTCCAGACTCATTTCATATTGGACAAGGCTGTATATTGATACATTATCTATAAAGACATACAATGTATTACATAGTAATTTTATAGACAGGTTGTAAGCTATGGGTGTAACAAGCATAAGACTGAAAGCTGAAATTGAAACTCCCCTTGAAGATTTATCGAAAAAGCTAGATCGCAGTAAAAATTATTTAATTAACAGAGCAATTAAAGAATTTCTTGATCGAGAGTTTATAGACAATTCACGCTGGGGTGAAACCCTCGAAGCTCTTGATTCAGTTAAATCTGGTAAGTTAGTAGATGAAAAGCAGGTTAATAATTGGCTTAAAAGCTGGGGTCACAAAAATGAGCTTAATCCTCCTAAAGTATGAAAGTTTCATATACTCCTGAATCAATAGGGGATCTGCAACGGCTTAGAGAGTTTATTGAAATTAAAAATCCTCAAGCAGCTCAACGAATAGCGAAGTCAATTATAAAAGGCATTACCCAGTTAAAAACTCTGCCATTATTAGGTGTTGAGGTCGATAAAGCACCAAACCCTGAAATGGTTCGAGACTTGATTATTGGCAATTATATTGTCCGGTATTTGGTTGGTTCAGAAATAAATATTTTAAGAGTATGGCACCACAAAGAAAAGCGCTTATAATCGGATAGTAGGGGGGGGCTTTCTCCCCCAGCCTCCACAACACCCTGCATGCGGGTCCGCACAGGGCGTTTCCCAAAGAACTGTTAAGGTAAATCGGCTCGGTATTTCTCCAATTCCCCCAGTGCTGACTGCTGCATAATCAACGCTGACATTCCTCAAACCCGGTCGGGTAAGGCAGCACGAAGAGAAGATAACAGATCTTTCTCTTGCTCGATAAGCTCACGTGCCTGAAGCAGTGCCTTTTCGACATCTATCGACTCGATTTTCAATGAATACCCCGGTTACTTTTTATAGTTCAAGGGTATTATCGCATGGGTTTTGAGAAACTATTTTTTCGCTTTGTAAAGCTCTGTAAGGTGTTAAAATAAATTAGGCGTAAACGGGGCTAAGTGGCACTATATGATGATATGAGCATCCATCTGACGCATTTAATGAGCTTGATAAAAAGCCATTGATAGCAATACTCTTTTTTACAAAAATAACGCTAAAACACTGTCAAGCTTTTTAACGTTTATTTACGGTGAGTAGTTACAAATTTACAATAAAAATCCCCGCAGCAAGCTGTGGGGAATAGACCCCAAGAGATTTAACAAAACATTTTCAGACGGAATTTTTTTCTGTTGTACTCCACAAAATCCCGTTGAAGCACAACGTTAGAATTTTAAAGGAATGAAATAATAAAGATTAAAACAAAAGCAAATATATCTGTGGTATTAAGTATCTTTTGCTGGTTTTGGTTATTTTCAATTTTCATGTCCGGAGCGATGCGGCCAACTGGAATTTTCGATTTTTCAGAAATTATGGCCGGTCTGGTACCTCCATTTTTTTCTATAGCTTTAATTCTTTATTGGCGATCAACTGCACAAAACACCACTGAAATGAACAGCATTAATGGTCGGCTAATTTTTTCATTAAGCTCGACAGGCTTTTCAAGTTTTCTATTTTTGCTGGTAACAGTATCTACATTATCATGAAATTAAACTCTAATATGTATTCAGAGATCAACGACCTTTAAGTTCAACTTTTAGGATAAAGGATTTACTTCCTGACAAGTAAACCCTAAGAACTTTCAAAGCTTATCCAGAGTGATAACCTGATTTAAATTACCATCATTCAAATAAATTTCTCCATCCTGAATATTACAATTTAGTTGCATGGATCGATTAATCATAGATTCAATATCTGGAGCATTAATATGGAAAACATTGAGATTGCTAAAACGCTCTAGTTTTTGATTTTGCAGCTCCCACCAGACTTTTGCCTTACGTTCATTGTAAGTGTAAATTTTAACTTGCCGGGCACGCCCGCAGGCTTTGCGTATTCTTTTTTCATCCGGCTGGCCTAAATCTATCCATAGGTCAATCTCATCGGTGAGGGTCTTTTCCCAGACATCAGGTTCTTCATCACTGCTTAGCCCCCGGGTAAAACTAAGTCGCTCACTGGCATTTAACATAAAGGCTATTAGTCGGATCATAAAACGATAGTCAGTTTCTGATGGATGCTGGGCCACAGTTAAGTCATGGCTTTGATAATAATTTCGATCCATATCGGCGATATTGATCGAGACTTTAATAATCGTTGAACTTATAGCCATAAAGAGCCTGGTAGTGTGGAGTAAAGCAGCTATTGTAATTCCATTTCAATAAAGAAACCTCTAGATTAATTATCAGTTATCACATGGGACATCTGATATTCATCTATCAATTCACCTGCAACAGAAATATTAGCCTTTTTGATACCTTCTACCTGAAAGCCCATTTTTTTATATAAGGAAAAAGCTCTTTCATTATTTACTGCCGTAGTTAGCTCTACCCGTGACAGGCAACTTTGTGGCAACCAGATAAATAATTGATCAAATAGCTGCTTACCGATTCCCTGTCCCCAGTACTCACTTAATACCCCAAGAAAAACAGTCGCCCTGTGTTTCGTTCTATTGGTTATGCCCCCGGCAACACCCATAAAACCCACTATTTTTGAATCTGAATTTAGTGCCAGAAAAATAGAGCTATTGTCTGCCCTGGAAAATATCCGAATAAAATTAGCTTCAGATTCTTCAGTCGGATTGTACTCATCCGGTTCTAGCAATAAAAATGTTGTTTCTTTAAACAATTTTCCTCTCAGAACTATTAATGCTTTTGCATCATTTTCTTTGGCTTCCCTTATAGTTACCATGACATTCCACTTAAAAGTTAAAATACACTTGTAGTCAACAGCTACAAAATATACTGTAAGACAGCTGAGCATATAAGTAAATCTATTACCCACTGATCTTAAAGTGATATATTCTTAATTAAAATATCAGCACATTTAGCTGTCAGCTATCAGTCAATCAAAACAGTTTCATGTCCATATACTTACTAAATCACGTACATAACTCATCTCCAATACATGCTCATTAATAACCCACAAGCAACGCTAATAAACTGGCTTCTGCTGATATGCCTGATATTATTCTGGGGCACTTCTTTTATGTTCACAGCTATTGCAGTAGAAACAGTAGACCCTGTTTCTATAGTCTTTTTCAGAGTATTAATCGGGGCATTAATTCTGACCATAGCGGTTTACGCCAGGGGCTTACGGTTACCTTTAACACTTAAAGCCTGGTTGATTTTTATTTTATTCGGGGCTGTAGGCAATCTGCTACCTTTTTTCTTAATCGCATGGGGACAACAATCCATAGACTCTGGAATTGCCGGCATGATCATGGCAATTATGCCTTTGATCACAATGATACTTGCTCATTATTTTGTTGCAGGAGAAACTCTCAACCGCTACAAGATAAGTGGATTTCTACTCGGCATTAGCGGGATTAGTATTTTACTCGGACCAGTTTTCGAAGGCAGTTCTCAAGCTATATTAAGCGGTATCGCTATTTTTATTGCCGCCAGTAGTTATGCAGCAAACTCTATTCTGGTCAGACGTTTACCTCGTTTCGACCCTTTGATTGCAGGAGCGGGTGTACTGATTGCGGCAAGCATCACTATGCTACCTATATGGTTATTAGAACATCATAACGACTTTACTCAGATGAGTCTAAGCTCGCTGGCTTCCGTCGCCTGGTTGGGTATAGGCCCCACGGGCATCGCTACTATTATTCTTTTCAGTGTTATTGAACGTGCTGGCCCTACTTTTTTATCAACAATAAATTATCTCATTCCAGTAGTTGCTTTTTTCTGTGGTGTACTGATTCTCTCCGAGCCTGTTAACAGCAGTAGCATTATCGCACTGGTAATCATTCTTTGTGGCATAGCTCTAACTCGCTATAGTTCTTCTCAGATAGTTCGATCCTGAAAAACAGTCATGCATAAAAAAGCCCTGCCCCATATAACAAACCGATAAGCAAAGGCGTTGATTGATATTAACACCTTTGCAAAATCAAAAAAGACTAGGTTGTGAGTATTTTTGGCTCGTAATTTTCGGTGCTTTTATTTCCTTAACACCAGGAGCTTTTAGTTCTACAGCAACATGTTATTTAGACTGTCATCGGTTTCATCATTCTTACCACGAACATAATTCACTAAAGCATTCGGCGTAAAACTACCGTAAGCAGTCTATTCCACTATAGAAAATTGTCCCGAAATATCAAAACAATACAAGATTGCAGACTGGTTAACGAATTGAAGATATACATGGTCTTCTACGATACCTTCTGAGGTTGCTAAGCATTTTGCATCAATATGGGCATCTACCACTACTGACCGGAGATATACCGGTGAATACTTTCGCACTGCCGACAGTACCTTGATCAAGGTATTTAATGCAGTAATTAGGGCATAAAACCCAGTTTCTCATGGCTTAATTCAGGAACCGAAAGCCGTAGGGTGCACCGTGCGCACCATTGATTTTCCGTACTAAGACCCATGGTGCGCACGGCACACCCTACTTGTCTGGGGTCAATAAAAAAATGTATAATATTTCTAAATGACCCACTTTAATTACCTATGATATGAAAGTCAAAACTCTAATCTTTGATCTCGACGGAACCATCAGTGACCCCAAAGAAGGAATACTTAAATCACTAAATTTCGCTCTGGAACATTTTAGTTTTGAAACAATTGATGAACAGCAGGTAGATCACTTTATAGGACCACCTCTGGATTTAACCTTTTCCAGCATCACCCAATCAACTGACCAAAAGCTGATTCACAATTTAGTTGCCAGGTATCGAGAGCGTTATGCTGATATCGGTTATGCAGAAAATAATCTGTACGATGGTATTACGGAAACCCTTCAGGGGTTGCATAAAAATAAGCAATATAGAATAGGTTTATGTACTTCAAAACGGGTAGATTTTGCTGAACAGATATTAACCATGTTTGGCCTGCAAGAATTGTTCAGCTTTTTAAACGGCGGTGAAATAGGTGTCCATAAATGGCAACAGTTAAAGCAGTTACGGGAAGATGAAATAATAGATGCAAATAGCATTATGATTGGAGACAGAGATGTAGATCTGATTGCAGCTCATAAAAACCAGTTACCTTCGGCTGCCGTTTTATGGGGATATGGCTCCATGACTGAATTAAAAAAGGAGAATCCAGATTATATTTTTGAGCAACCGCAACAACTCGTTGAATTAATGGTTTAACTCATTCAACTGGAAAGTGATACACAATCAGAATGCATCATTTTTATATTCCTTTTTGATAAAATCAATAAAAGTTCTGACACAAAATGGAAGCCGCTGCCGGTCACTATAAACAGCATAGATACCCTGTGCCGGAAGGCAGTGCTGAGGCAACACCCTTTTTAAGTCGCCAGATCTCAAACTATCTCGTATAAATATTTCGGGCAAAATAGCAATACCAGCACCCGCTTTGACAAAAGCCTGCAACCCCTGACTACTATTCGTCATAATGCCACCGCTTAAGGTAATTTTTTCTGTAGTATTACCGGGGCCTCTAAAGGCCCACTTCCGAGGATTATTGATCGCACTCATTAATACATATTGATGATTATGCAGGTCAGACAATACGTTAGGCTGAGTATGTTTTTTTAAATACCCTGAGGATGCACATAAAATAGTTTCAAAATCACCCAGTTTTATTGCCCTGTAATTTGAATCTCGTAATTTACCCAGAGTGAATGAAACATCAATTTGGTTCTGCTGAAGATCTCTAACTTCATCATCTAGCTGAATATCCACAGTAATTTTGGGATAAATCTGCATAAATTTGTAAGAAAGAGGAATGATGTATTTTTCACCAAAGTCGGTTTGCGCATTAACCACCACATGCCCGGCAGGCTCCGATTGAATTTGATGAATTTCAGATAAACCCTGATCTAGTCGGTCAAAAACATCTCTACAGGTATTAAACAACTGCTCACCTGCCAGGGTTAGGGAAAGTCGCCTGGTTGTTCTATTCAATAATTTAGCACCCAGCTCATCTTCAAGTTTAGCCACGTGCTGACTGACCATCGAACTGGTTATATCCAGCACATTCGCAGCCTGAGTAAATGAACCATGCCTGGCAGTCAGATAAAAAACATCGAGTCGATGAGGAAGTTTAATAGTCTTCATTAGTTAGTAATTCTAACAAGTAAGTTAACTAAATCTATATTTATCTGCATCTAGCTAATAAATAGAATATCTACTCTCAATCAATTTTCGGGTTAAACAAATGTCACTTAAAACCGTTTTATTCATTATAAGTTTTCTCTTTTCATCTTTAGCTCTGGCTGCGGAGAATATCTCAGTTATCTCTTCAGGAGCGCTAAAAATTCACACATTTCACGGTATCTCAAATTCTCATCTGATTGAGACAAAAAATGAGTTGCATTTGATCGATGCACAAATGACATTCAAGCATGCTCGTCAGCTCAAGAAATACATTGACTCAGTGGGCAAACCACTAGTTCAGGTTATCCTTTCACATAATCACCCCGACCACTGGTTTGGCGCTGAAATTTTCTCATCTCAAACACCAATAGCAACCACGGCTAACATCACAAAAGACTTAAAGAATGGCGGTTACCGTTACATTAAAAACCTGAAGAAAAAGCTCAAAGATAATATGCCTGACCAGGTTATTAAACCCGACGTAGAGCTAAACCTGGGACAACATAACTGGGATGGTTTGAAGGTTATTGTTGAAGAATATGCCGAACAGGAATCCCATCACTCACTGGTATTGAAATTACCCGAGCATGGCATCATGATAGGACAGGATCTATTTTATAATGAAATGTTTTTAGTTGCTTCAGATCGCAACAGAAATAAGCACTGGGTAGAAATTCTGCAAAATTTTTCTGCCAATGAAGCTAAGCACTACAAAACAATTTTAGTCGGCCACGGTAAAAATTCTGACCCTGCTGTTTTCACTCAAGATATCAAATACCTGAACGCACTGGAAGCCACACTGGCAAAAGGGTTGACTCAACAGCAAACCCAGCAGGAAATGATAAAACAGTTTCCTGAAAAAGGCGGTAAAGGCATGTTAGCAATATCCATGAGAAATCTTTTTAATCCTCATTAATTCAAAATAATTATGGGGAGTCATTTATTGACTCCCTTTTTTTTCGGTATAATAACGCTTTCACTTTAAAACAAAGCTTATCATGAGTACCGAACAAGACCTGTTATCCCGCAGTGACTCAAAGTGCGAGTTATGCAGCTCGACTGAAAACCTGGGTGTCTATGAAATCCCACCCGATTCTGATGGCAGTGCAGATCAAAGCATTTTTATATGTTCAACCTGCCAGCATCAAATCGATAACCCTGATCAAGTCAATGTAAACCACTGGCGTTGCCTGAACGACAGTATGTGGAATCAGATTCCAGCCGTACAGGTCATGGCCTGGCGAATGCTCACGCGTTTAAGTGCCGAGGGTTGGCCACAGGATTTACTCGACATGTTATATCTCGAAGACAATATCCTAAACTGGGCTAAAGCTTCTGGAGAAGGAAGTGAAAATATTACCGCCAAACACGTGGATAGCAATGGCAACATTCTTCAGGCTGGTGATACCGTTACTCTTACCAAAGATCTAAATGTAAAAGGTGCCAACTTTACGGCTAAACGCGGTACTGCCGTTAGAGGCATTTCCCTGGTGGCCGATAATGCAGAACATATCGAAGGAAAGGTGAACGGACAACAGATCGTCATCCTGACTAAATTCGTTAAAAAATCCAGTTGACTATAAGATGGTTAACATCCGTAACTTGATCGAAAGCGATTACCCAGCCGTTCAAGCTATTTATCAGCAGGGTATCGACATGGGCGACGCCACTTTCCAGAGTAAAACTCCCGACTGGAAAAGCTGGAATAAAACAAAACTGGCAGCATGCAGACTGGTTGCCATAGATAACTCAGCAGTGATTGGCTGGGCCGCTTTATCACCCGTATCAGGTTTATGCGTATTTAACGGCATTGCAGAAGTTAGTCTTTATATTTCAAATAAGGCGCAGGGAAAAGGAGTGGGTCATAATCTGCTTTCAGCACTTATATCCAGCTCAGAAGAACAAGGGCTATGGACCTTACAATCAGGTATATTTCCCGAAAATAAAGCCAGCCTGGCTCTGCATAAAAAAAATGGGTTCAGGGAAGTAGGAGTTAGAGAAAAAATGGGGGCAATGCAGGATGGAACCTGGCGTGATGTTTTATTTTTAGAGCGCCGAAGCAAAGTAGCAGGCACCTAAGATAAGTAGTAGTGCCCCATAATGCAAAAAAACACGACCGCTCCTACCCAGTGATTATGTAAAAAAGCCTGAAAACAAAACTCTGGAAGTCGATACACAATCATCGCCTGCTCATAAGCCAGTAATAACAGAGCAAATACTAGCCCGATAAAATAAATTATGGAAAATTCCAGTTCCTGACCGATCAACCACAGGGTCACAATAAATATCAGCTGTAAAAACCCAATAATCACCCGATCAGCATCACCAAATAAAATAGCGGTAGATTTCGCACCAATTTTCAGATCATCATCACGGTCAACCATCGCATACATAGTGTCGTAAGCGACTGTCCACAATAATGTAGCGACATACAATAACCAGGCGATTTTAGTCATTGAACCAGTTTGAGCGGCATAAGCCATCGGCACGGCCCAGCCAAAAGCTGCACCCAGATGCACCTGTGGAAGATAATGATAACGTTTCATAAACGGGTAACTAGCTGCCAGGATAATGCCACCTACCGACAGATAAATGGTGTAAGTATTCAGTGTCAATACCAGCATAAATGCCAGTATCGATAGCACAGCAAAAACCATCAGTGCTTCTTTCGAGCTGATTTTACCCGATGTCAGCGGGCGGTCTTTTGTTCTAGCCACATGAAGGTCAATATGACGGTCGGCATAATCATTAATCGCACAACCGGCTGAGCGCATCAATACCACACCGGTTACAAATACAAATAATACCCACAAATCCGGTCCACCTTCACCGGCAATAGCCAATGCCCACAGAGTCGGCCACAACAGCAGGTAAATCCCTATCGGCCTTTCCAGTCGAACCAGTTCAGAATAGAGTTTGAGTTTTTGAAAATAGAAAGAATTCATGATGAAAAGTAGAAAACAGGATGATTAAAAAACTAAAAGATATTCACAACGTAAAACACAAAGCAAACGGAGCAAGATTCTAAGTAGTTATAAAGCAATGCCAAAAACAGAACAAAAATGTATTATGCCTTAAAAAGTAAATCTTCGTGCTCTTCGTGAGCTTCGTGGTAAAAAATATTTTCAATTAATTACTCTAATGATAATCCATGATCCGTACATTTGAAGGTAATACCCCCAAAATTGCAGAAAGCTGTTATATCGATATTAATGCCGATGTGATCGGCGATGTAGAAATCGGTGAAAACAGTTCGGTTTGGCCGATGACTGTCATTCGCGGTGACGTGAATTTTATTCGTATAGGTCATAACACTAATATTCAGGATGGCAGCGTATTGCACGTTAGCCATGCCGGAAAATACAATCCAGAAGGAGCTGCACTCAACATCGGCAACAACGTGACTATCGGGCACAAAGTCCTGCTACATGCCTGTACTATTGGTAATAACTGCCTGATTGGCATGGGTTCAATCATCATGGATGACGCCATAGTAGAAGATCAGGTAATGATTGGAGCTGGTACTCTGGTGTCCCCGGGTAAAAAACTTCAAAGCGGCTATCTTTATCTCGGCAACCCCTGTAAACGGGTAAGAGCATTAACTGAAAAGGAGTTGGACTCTCTACAGTATTCGGCAGAACACTATGTGCGGGTAAAAAATAGATATCAGCTGTCTGAAGAAAAATAAAGTTAAGCTGTTTTATTTAGATAATTTATTCTTCTTCGAGCACTCGGCAACTGCTCCTGCGTTGCTCTACCTACCTACATTCGTGTAGGCGTTCGTGTCATCGTGGTAATATTTTAATATTCAACAAAAGAGGATTGTGATGAAAAGATGGGAATGCATTATTTGTGGCTTTATCTACGAGGAAGCTATTGGATTACCCGAAGAAGGCATCACTGCCGGAACTTCATGGGACGATATTCCTGAAGACTGGTTATGCCCGGATTGTGGTGTCACTAAATCTGATTTTGAGATGATTCAGATTTAAAAACATTATCACCACAGAGCAAAAGCAACTTAACCACTAAGAATCTAAAGACATCCTTTGAGAAGCTTACTGCTACCCATTATTTGGTAGGGTGCGCCGCGCGCACCATTGAATTCCAGTATCAATCCCAATAGTACACACAAATGGTGCGTAAGGCGCACCTTACCAACACCGACTCACATTTATGGATGGTGGGTAGCAGCTAAAGCTTTCCACATATTTTCCCTTCGTGCCCTTCGTGTTCTCAGTTGTGAATATTTTTTTGATAAACATCTCAACCTAGCATAATTAAAATGATTTGAACCTATAAGCAGCAACTCCGGTCACACCTCTATTACAATTAAAAAAATGAGAGTCCATCATGTTCGAGTACAATCATGTCATTCTCAATATAATTCAGATACTAGCCGCCCTGTTAATTTTTGTTCTCGGGCTGGGCATTCTGGTCATCATTGGCATGTATATCGCCGACATCTCTCAAACTACTCATGCCATTCGGAAAAATTATCCTGTGGTTGGACGATTCAGATATTTATTCGAACACATGGGTGAATTTTTAAGACAGTATTTTTTCGCTCAGGACCGCGAAGAAATGCCTTTTAATCGAGCTCAACGAAGCTGGGTTTATCGCTCTGCAAAAGATATTGACACCACCGTAGCATTTGGGTCAACCCGAAGTCTTAAGGGCTCAGGCACTATTATGTTTGCTAATTGCCCTTTTCCAACTTTAGGAAAAGATGCGGTAAAACCACAACTTTTAACCATTGGCGAAAACTGTAAAAAACCTTATACCACCGCTTCATTATTTAATATTTCAGGCATGAGTTTCGGTGCCATTTCCAGGCCTGCTGTGCTGGCACTGTCTAATGGAGCCCGAATGTCAGGCGCCTGGATGAATACCGGCGAAGGCGGTTTATCCCCCTATCACCTGGAAGGAGGGGCTGACCTGATCTTTCAAATTGGCACTGCAAAATACGGCGTTCGAGATAAAGAAGGTAAGCTGAGTGATGAAAAACTGATGGAAGCCGCGGCTCATGAGCAGGTCAAAATGTTTGAGATAAAACTCAGTCAAGGTGCCAAACCCGGCAAAGGCGGCATTTTACCCGGCGCAAAAGTTACAGAACAAATAGCCAAAATTAGAGGTATAGAAGTTGGCCAGGACTCTATCAGCCCAAATCGGCACACTGATATTAATAATATCGATGAATTACTGAAAATGATTATGCGAGTTCGCAAAGTTACCGGAAAACCCGTCGGTTTTAAAACCGTTATAGGAGCCTATGGCTGGATAGAAAACCTGTTTGAGGAAATCAACAAAAGAGGCAGTGATTTTGCCCCGGATTTTATCACCATCGACAGTGCAGATGGAGGAACCGGGGCTGCACCCATGAGCCTGATGGATTATATGGGCATGCCATTATCTGAAAGCCTGCCATTGGTAGTAGACATGCTGGATAAATATCAGCTACGCGACAGGGTTAAGGTCATTTGCTCTGGAAAACTGGTTAACCCGGCTGAGGCCGCCTGGGCACTTTGCATGGGTGCAGATTTTATAGTTTCCGCCAGAGGCCCAATGTTTGCTCTTGGATGCATTCAGGCACTTCAATGCAACAAAAATACTTGCCCAACGGGCATTACCACTCATCATAAAAAGCTACAGCGCGGCTTAAATCCTAAGCACAAAGCACAACGGGTAAAAAATTATATCAATCATATGGTGTATGAAATTGGTGTAATTTCTCATTCCTGCGGAGTCAGAGAGCCACGAGAATTAAAACGATTCCACTGCCGGGCTGTCATCGAAAATGGTAAATCTAAATCCATGCAGGAGATTTATCCAGACTATTCAAACGAAGTTTAAACCAGCCTCTATTCCTGCTCCCTAAATCGGTTCTGATTACCAATTTTCAGTAGCCGGAAATATCTCAATTTCACTCCATAAAGAAGTATCTTTACAACCTCATCAAATCAATACCAATTACTCAATATCTTTTAACATTTTGATAAATAAAGTGTTTTCCTAATAACCCCGTAACGAAATTCAGCCTATTTGGTTCCATTTTTCTTAGTGATCTATTTACCGCGCTATTCGTTGACGCAAAATTTTTCAAGCATAAGATGTAACTCACCGGGATCCCAAATCACAAACAGTTAGAAAAATTTATACACTTAACAATACAGGTCTACCCCATGAAAAAACGAAACTTTAACTCCTCAAAATTCCTTACCTATTGTGTTACCGGTATGCTGGCAATCAGTATCAGCGCCTGCAATAACGAAACCATTGATGAAGTGATAGAAGAAATTGCTTTAGAAGATGCAGAAACTGCCTCTAGATCAAATCCTGTTGATTTATCTCAACTTCAAACGGCAAGTCATGGACATGGTCCATTAGGTTATAGACAACCGGGTTACGTGAACCAGGATGCGTATATATCCGACAATATTTTTGAAGTCGATAACCTGGCTTATTATGGTGACTGGGATTCCAACCGAATCTATATCATTGATGTTGATAATATGCAGTTACTCACCACGGTTGAAGGCACTGGAGATGGCCCTTATGGAATAGATCAACAAGGTAGCAATAAAGCCTATGCTCTCACCCGCCTTACTGAATCTTTAACCATAGTGGATAACCATACGCTGGAAAATAAAGGTTTCATCGATTTACAGCACAGACCACGTTCAACTAACTTTAATGCTAACACCCTGTTATCACTGGTCTCTGGTGGCAACAAAGCAATGACCAGTATTATTCGTACCGACATGGACAAAGTGACAAAAGTAGTCGGTATCGATGAACTGACTACACCCCATGATTTTGGGGGTTCTTTATCCACTGGACATCCATTATGGGTCAGTGACACGCATTTTTTTATGTTAGATCGTGCCGCCAGGGAAATTCAATTATGGAACCGTGATGGCCAACTATTATCAACGCTGGATGTGCCTACCTCGGTACATCATATTTTTCAACCTCCTGCATCGACTATGGGCGTACATGAAGCCAATGTCTTTTATGCCGTTATTGAAGGTAATCAGCAGGAACAGGTATCACCCGGCGTTTTACGATTTCATATTAAGCATAACAACTTAATTCAAACGGCTCAGGTCGACCTGCACAGTTATGATCCGCTGAACCTGGATATTACTAAAATGGGCGCACATCATGCTGATTTTCACCCCAACGGTGAAACTATCTATATAGGTTCAGCCGAAGGCCATGTCTTTGTGATCAATAAAAATTCAATGGACATTGAAGCCATGGTAGAAGCCGGTACTGGAGCTGGACATACCACTTTCCTACCTATGCGCAACCAGGCCATCATCACCAATCACAATTCAACCTTTGTGACAGTTATAGATACCGATACTCACCAATTTATCCAAAATGTGGATGTGGCTGATTCAGCTTCACCTGATTACAAGTCGCAGGCACATACTTCTGGAGTAAGTCTGGACATGAAATACTTCTATAGCGCAGCCAGTCATGATGGAGTTTTCTACCGAATTGACCTGGATAGCTGGGAAGTCAGTAAAACTTATATAGGTGGAAATCTGCTGATGGGTAGCTTCATCTGGAACGGAGAAGGCATTAATATGTAACATATTAAGGGGTCTACGGGTCAGCTTAACAGGGAAGTTATTCTGACCAAATTTACTGTATATAAAGAGTAACACTCTCTTGATATAATACTCATCGTCATAATGTTATTATTCATCCGTTACATAAAAACACTTTATACGTAAAAATAGAGACTCACTAAATGAACAACCCGTTTCAGGAACAATTTCTTAAAGCTGGCCTTGTTAACAAGCAGCAGGTTAATAAAGCCAATCAGCAAAAGAAAAAAAGCAGAAGCAACCAGCAACAGCGAAGTAAAAAAGCCATCGCTGATGAACAGGCTCGATTGAAAGCAAAAAAAGCCGAGCAGGCAAAAGTTGAAAGAGACCGCACATTAAATAAAAAGAAAGAAGAACAGGCTCAGAAAAAAGCCACTTCGATTGAAATAAATCAGCTCATTACCGATAATTGCTTAAAGCGTAATGACAAGTGTGAAATTGCTTACAATTTTGAACACCGTAATAAAGTAAATCGAATTTATGTCAATGCCGACATGAAGTCACAGGTTGTTCAGGGTAAATTGGGTATTGCCCGAATTGAAGGCCGCTATGAACTGGTGCCATTATCAATTGCTCAAAAAATACAGCAGCGAAATGATAAACGAATCGTTTTATTTGAAGCCGACTTGCCACAGGAAACTTCCGAAAATGATCCCTATGCTGACTACCAGATTCCCGATGATTTAACCTGGTAATGCAAAATCTCATCACTCTTAAGTTCATGTCAAAATTATCTATATTGAGTTTAATACTGCTACTGACTTACAGTTTCTCTAGCCATGCCGCTGTATTCAAATGTGAAGAGAATGGGAAAATTTCATTTTCAGATAAACCCTGTAAAGACAGTGCTCAGGATATAACAGAAAAACAGCCAAAGTCTTTTCCCAAAAACCCCGACACAAGTTCATCATCACGTACTGAAAAAGCTAAACAGGTACATGATGAGCTGCAAGCTTCACGTACAAAACGAAAAATTCAACAAGATATTCGTTCACTAAAAAAAGACATCAGCAACAAGAAAAAGGCTTTAGAAAGTAAACTAAAGGTTCTTGAAAAAACAAAGAATAATGTCGATTATGGAGAGGATTATTTCGAAGAACTCCAGGCAGAAAAACTAAGAAAAAGTATTTCAGATAATATTACTGATGCAAACAATCGATATGCTGCCGAAATATCGGCATTACAAAATCGTATTAAGATTTTACATCAGCGATTAGCTGAATTTGAGCCATAGAAACGGTGCATACGGAACACCCACGGTAGGGTGCGCCGCGCGCACCATTTCAATAAAACCAGACAAACTCAAATCCAATAATTAATCACTACCGGTATAAGAAGAAATAACTCTCGCAACAACTCCTTCAGAAACAAGTTCATCAAAGGTTTTTTGTATAAGCACTATGGTTTCATCTGGAGTATCTTTATGAAATCCAAAAAAACCACCCGTCTTAGGATCACTCAACGCATACACCACTTCATATTGCGAAATATCAATACCACTCTTTTTCATCATGTAAAAAGAGATGACAGTAGAATAAGCAATGGCAGGAATCCTGTCATTCTTGAGCATTTTGATAAGCTGTTCTCCCACATTCACATCAATAAGCTTTTCGCTATCTCCGCCTTGCTCTAAAAAGAAGTGTTTTCCACTGTCATTGCGAACCACTCCTAACTTATCTTTTCCAAGCACACTGTTTACATCAGAAAGGCTGTTAAATTTATAAGCTTTATCTTTTTTAGCGATAATGCCAATAAATGACCCGGTATTAATGGGACCAACCCATTTAAATCCCAGCTTTTCTCTCTTTTCAGTTTTAGACATTGAAAAGAGAGCCGTTATAGGTTTTGTTTGTAAATCGGTGTAGGCACGTGCCCAGGGAAGCATTTTGATATCCTGCCGGGTCTTTTTAATACCCAGCTTTTTCCAGACTTCTAACAGAACATCAACATAAACACCTTTTATAACACCATCTTCAGTATATCCATAAGGAGGAAATTCTTCAGTCATCCATATAATTTCTTCAGGAGACTGAGCATAAACCAGTGAAGACAAAGCAAACAACACTAAAACCAGAGAGGTGATTTTTCTCATCATATGAATAACCTGTAAATTTATTATTGAAAAATAGAGTGAAAATAAAAAATCATTAGTAAGAGAATAGTCTACAAAAGAATACATAAAGCGCATTACTTTTGAGCCATGCCTGCAAGTCTTGTCGATAGTCCAAATTATAAACACCCATGTCACTTTTAATCTGCACAAATCTTGTTTCGCCCGGTCTGTTTCGCACAATACAAACGTTCATCTGTCAGTTTGTAAATTTTATCAACCGTATCAGATTCACCTACCTTCAGAGTGATAAGCCCCAATGATGCTGAAACAACATCTGAAGCCGAATTACGGACATGGGGAATAGTCAGTGCAGAAATGGCATTAAGAATTTCTTTCGCAAAAGCCTGAGATTCAGCTTCAGACAGTTTACTCGTCAGGATAAAAAACTCCTCTCCACCCACTCTGAAAACAAAATCTACAGCTCGGGTACAGCTTTCCAGCAATACTTTTGCAACTTTGACCAGCACCTCATCTCCTGCCTGATGCCCATAGAAGTCGTTATATTCCTTAAATCGATCCACATCCAGTAACATGAAAGTCATGTTCTCTTTCTCTCGACGCGCCCGCCTCAGCTCCCGTTCAATCATAATATTAAAGTGGCGACGATTATAAAGCCCCGTTAACGCATCGGTAATAGAGACTTTTTCAATATGCTTCTGAGCCGTAATATTATGTTGAACTGACAGGTACCCCACCTTAATGCCATGTTCATCAAACTTAGGTTGAATGGTAATATCCACCCAGTATCTCTCACCATTTTTCTTCTGATTCAAAAATTCTCCATACCAGACTTCATCCCTTGTCAGGGTCAACCAGAGATCTTTATAGATTTCAGGATTATTTTCACTGCAACCAAAAATTCGATGAGGCAGCCCCACCACTTCATTTTTTTCATAACCGGTGAGTTTCAGCAAAGCAATACTCAGGTCAAGCACATTACCATCAAGATCAGAATGCGTGGATAGAACGTGGTTATCTAGTAAATCCCGGTTTAAGCAGAGTTGCATATTGTTCTTTTTTAACTCAACTGTTCTTTCTTCAACCTTGCTCTCAAGATTTTTATTGAGCTGTCTAATTGTATTTTGCTTTTTAAGAATGCGATAAATCATGCGGTTAAAAACCGACTCAAGTCGAATTAACTCATGAGTATCGAAGGTTGTTAGTGCTACAGGTTTAAGATCTTCTTCATCTTTGCCCAGGTGTTCCATTTGTAGCACAAAATGATTCAGTGAATAGACAAGGTATCGATTAAATGCCCACACAAACAGCCACCAAAGTAGCATCGTCTTGATCACTGCATTAATCAGAATGATCAAAAAACTGTACTTCACACCATCAAAAACGATCTTTTCGCTGGAAAAAAAGTTAACTGAAGCCACATTATTCCCATCAAACTGAACAGGGAATTTCTTTTGAAACAGTCCAAAATGGCTGGCATGATTTTCTTCAGGCAATATATCTTTATCTACCACCTGTCCATTTTCGAGCATTCTGGCTAACAGCAATTTATCATCAGCATCGGTAATTCTTACCCCCGCTACACCACTCAATTTTACGATGCCATCGAGTATTGCGGTTGCTTGATCGTTATCATACATCCATAGAGCTCTTGCTAGTCCCTGTGAAAAATTAGCTTCATAAATATCCAGATTATCCACTACATCCTGCTTTTCCATGCTGTATTCGTTATACAGCTGCACCAGGGTGATGACGCACGTAATACTCAGATAGATACTGAATACAACACGTAGAAGACGATTAGCAATTGAGTTATTCATGGGGTAATTTCAGAAATATCTATTTTGTATCTACACTTAGCAACCAGCGCTCTAATTCATCAACTGAATTAATACTTTCTGATTGTAGATTTAAATGCAACTGAGACATTAAAACGCCTGTTCCATCAAGAACATCATCAACCTGAGATAGTTGTTGTTTTATATCTAAATGAGTTTTATGTAACACAACAAAATCATCTCCATGAATTCTAATTATCAATGCATCAGGAAATAACTGATTCAATCTTTGAGCAATATTAATTAGCAATTCATTACCCTGTTTCCAGCTAAACTGTTTATTGTATTGTGTAAAGTTTTTTAAATTTATCAGGTTTATACATCTGTAAGCATCTTGTTGATCATTATCATTATTACTAATTAAAATGAAATTCAGATAGTCCTGGTTATAAACACCCGTCAACTGGTCTTTATAAAAATAAGCAAATCGTTCCTGCTCGATTTCATCCTTGGGTAACTGACTTGAAACAGGTGCTTCGACATTTTTTAAAGCAAGGAATGCAAATTCAACAATTTCGCTATGAAACTGTTTTCCTGACAGTAACTGAAGTTCTTCCAAAGCAAAGTCAACTGACTTTTTACCTTTATATACCCTATCAGTAGTCATCGCATCAAAAGCATCAGCCACACTCATTATTTGAGACAACATCGGAATTTGATCACCTGTCAATCCTTCCGGGTACCCTGAACCATCATAATGTTCATGATGGTGGCGTACAATTTCGGCAATATCATCAAAAATATCAACATTTTTCAGTAAGTTATATCCCGTGGTTACATGCCGCTGAATTAACTTGTACTCCAGGCCGGACAACTTACCCGGTTTTAATAAAATAGAGTCAGGGGTCGATATTTTTCCAATATCATGCACCATTGATGCACGATAAAGTTTTTCTATGATATCCGGATTATAGCCCATTTGAGTTGCAATTAATGAAGCATACTCTGCCACACGTTTAGTATGACCAGCCGTATAGCTATCACGATTTTCAATCATATCCACCATCGAAAATATATGTTGCTCATAGTTTGAGACTTTATCTAAAACATATTGTTCTATCTTTCTATACCCCAGGTAAATGGCAACCACTCCGACAAGCCAGATAAACAGGATAAAAATCACTGTTGTTCTTAATTGAGAAAAGGAATCTTCATAATAGGGTGACAATGGAATAGCAACCGAAACTCCACCACGAACATCCCCAACCTTGTAGCCTTGATGCCCGTGACATTTTAAACAGTCGGGCACAGTAATGAGAGGGTTTAACAAACGATAAAAAGGCTCATTATCTATCAGTTGAATTTCATAGAAAGGCTGTTTCGATGAATTAATAAAATCTAAAGCTGATGATTCCCAGGTATCGGGTTTATTTTTGGGGTTTAATAGAATATTGCTCGTAATATGAGCTTTCACACCATACAGGTCTGAATAATCCCTCATCATCTGCGACAGCGTATAAGCAGGATTCATTAACGTGAGTTTCTGTCCATCATCAGTGGTTACATCCCGAGATGGAATATGTGACAAGTATGGATTGGGCGGTGTTCTTTCTGTTATCGGTACATATACTCCACCGTGCGAACTTACCCAGGCTCGATAAGCCAGGTCTTTTTTTACACTTACCTGAGCTTCATTGAGAGCAAGCTTTTCAGCATAGGAATATTCATCATTTTTCTCTATTACCCCAAAAACAAGTAAAATCAGTGACCATGTAAACAGGATTCCCAGGGCAAAGTATTTAACAAATATTATTTTTCTGCTCATTTCAAAGTTCTGAAATTAACACTTAGTAATACTAGTTTCTCACGACTTAGGGTTATTTCCAGCATCATAAAAATTATACATTACACCTTAAAACCAGCTACAAGTGTATCCAGTTGTACGGCCGATTCTGCCAAACTATCACTTGATGTAGCAATACTGCCTGCATGTTCAAGTGCTTTAGTCGCCTGATTTTTGATATTACAAATACTTTCATCCAGTTTATTTGCAACTTCTGTCTGTTGCTGTGTTGCAGTGGCAATTTGCTGGCTCATGGCGGTGATTGAGTCAACTGAAGAAACTATAGAATTTAGAGTTTCTCCAACTTTATTCGCCTGAGTGACGGTGGTTTGGGTTTGCTTTGTTCCCTGTTCCATAACCGCCACAGCCTGCTTTGATCCTGATTGTAAAGCCTGAATCATTAACTCTATCTCTTTGGTAGAAACATGAGTACGGTTAGCCAATGATCGAACTTCATCGGCTACTACAGCAAAACCTCTGCCTTGTTCGCCAGCACGAGCCGCTTCAATAGCTGCATTTAGTGCAAGTAAATTGGTCTGTTCTGCAATGCCTTCGATAACTCCCAACACTGAACCAATTTTCTGACTATCCTGCTCTAATTTCTGGATAACACCACCTGCCTCTTCAACCTGCTGAGCAACCTGCTTAATTGAGTTAATAGCCTTAGACACAACATCTCTTCCATCACTGGCAGCCTGATCTGCATGCAATGCAGCATCTGCGGTAGAAGAAGCATTTTGAGCAACTTCTTTCACGGTGGCAACCATTTGAGAAACAGCATCGGCGAGATGTACAATATTTTCCTGCTCAACTTGAATATTCTGCTGAGAAGTATCGGCCACTGTTGCCAGTTCACCCGCTGAACCGGTTATCAGGGTAGAAGCATTTGCTACACCATGAATACTATCTCTGAATTTTGACAACATACCATCCAGTGCCGCGGCCATTCGACCTACTTCATCAGAATCACCAGACATTTCACTGTCTTTAGTCAAGTCAGCTTCTTTCTCAACTCGACATAAATATTTTTCCAGATTAACTATCGGTTTAGTGACCTGAGTACCCAGTAACCAGCCTAAACCAGCTGTAATTATCAGCACAACTATCAAAACCATTGAAGAAGAGCTGGTTAGCTTTGAGGCCAGTATTTCTGCTGAGGCCAAAGCTTCACTGACTTCAATTTCACTTAAAATAGCCCAGTTCACACCAGCAATGGCCAACGGTGCATAGGCAGAAATAACCATTGTTCCTCGCACTGACTCAAAAGTTTCAAGTCCAGTATTGCCTTCAATTGCAGCCTGACTCCCCTGAGTTTCTATCAGCTCCAATCCAACATTAGACTTTTTAGATGCAATCAAGTCAGCCTGCTCTGTGCTCTGAGAGTTCGAAATACGCTGTAGGTATTGTTCATTTTTTTCAACCAGATTACGGCTAATACTTCTGGCTTTAAGATCTTTCGCCACCAGGTAACTTTCACCGGTTTCACCCAGCCCTGCATCACGCCATTTACCGCCCGTTGTCATCACATTATTGATGCCTTTTGATCCCATTTCAAAAACCATATAACCCAGTAGCGTTTCTTCTTCAAAAATGGGGGATGCTATAAACGCTACCTGATCATTATAAGCCGGAGCATACGCAGTAAAATCCTGCATGATAATTTGCTTTGCATCAGTGGTATTCAGTAACGGCTTAATAACCTGACCTATGCCAGAATTAGCTAATGGTCCATTAATAACTGACGCCGCAAAATCAGCCTGTTTACTGACTGAATAGATAACTCGACCCGTTGCTGCATCAATCAATAAAATATCCAGATAGTCAAAACGGTCTCTAAAACTTTTCAACTGGGTATGAAACATGCTGTGAATCTGGCTATACAAGGTATCGTCATCCGGCTCAATCCATTCATCCTTCTGACCTATTTTGCCGGGGTTAGCCTTCAGGTATTGATACTGGAAAGCAATACCATCATCATCAATTTTTTGCAGGTATTGCTTCCAGTCAAAAGCTGGCCCTGCATTTCTATTTTTATATTCGTTGGCTACCTCTTTTGCATAAAAAGCTGATAGCTCTGTTTTATAAAATTCAAATTCCTGCTCATCAAACTCACTACGAAAATTCACAAAAGCATCATTAAGCCCCAGCATGGCATCTATCGCCATCTGACTGCCTGAAAGAAAAGCCATTTGATTTCGAATGCCATCAAAATAATGTTCAACCTGTGCTTTTTTAGTGTCTCTCACCGAAATTATTTTTTGTGTCACCTGCTCCCGCAAAGCACTCTTGCTGGAATCTATTGCTGACCAGCCAATCAAAGCGCTGGCAATAAAAACTGGAAGTGTTGCAAACAGTAATGCGCCAATAACAACTTTAGTTTTTAAATTCATCGCACGGTTATCCTCCTGATAAGAACTCGTTTTTAATTAAGTCCAACAAATCGTTTACGAACCACTGACTGCCCTTCTTCAGATTGAGCCCAACTGAGGAAAGCTTTTACTTTGTCGTTCGGTTGACCACCGGTCACCAGGTAAAGTGGACGGCTGATCGGGTAATTCGGATTACTGGATGTCGCTCTCTGTCCATCAATAGACACAACACCAATACGTTTTATACCTTTCAAAAATGCCAGGCTAAGCTGTCCAATAGCACCCCGGTCATGCAACACACTCGCCAGAATTTTACGGTCTGGGCTGACTTCTTTTGCACCAGAGTAGGCTTCTCCATCCATCACCAGATCCTGAAAAACATGCCGGGTAGCAGAAGCCGTTTTAACAATATATGGTCTGATCGCCAGATCATCACCACCAAGTTCAGACCAGTTTTTTACTTTGCCAGTAAAAATATCTTTCAACTGCTGCTTAGATAAAAATCTTATCGGGTTACGCACATTAACCAGTACGCTAATAGCATCCTGACCCACTTTGATCGCCTGTACCCCCTGATCCAGTACCCCAGAGTCAACAGCTCGGGCGACTCCACCCAGCTCGCAGCTTTTGTTAATCACACATAACTCTCCACCCTGACTTTCGGAAGCCACATTGATAGAAAAAGAAGCATGAGGATAAATTTTATCCGCATCGGATATAAACTTACCTATCGTTGACGACCCTTCATACTGGATGGTTTCAGCTGTTGCCGATAAAGAAAGTAGCAATAAAAGGGCTACCGAATAAAAACATTTCATCTCTAAATACCTTGAACTTGTGGGGATATAATAAAGATTAGTAGTAAACTATGAAAAATCTACTTTTTTTCCTTTAATATTGATTTTAATCAGGTTGCCCAGGGTATTACTCAATGCATGGCTTTGTATGAAAATCATGTAGTAGTAACAAATTCGTCATTTCTGCATATTTTTAGCAAGAATCACCGTTTAAAGAAAAGCCCCTCTAAACTTAGTATTAAATTTAGAGGTATCCCAGCTAAAAAACCAGATACTTTAACCGGTCATTCCGTTATGCTTTTAGACGGAATCTAAAAAAACAGATACTTTAACCGGTCATTCCGTCATGCTTTTAGACGGAATCCACTTTAAATGAAGGCACTATTTTAAAGCTGTGAACCATCTCAATATATTCCAGCTAAAAACTGCCGAAATAACGGTATGACTAATGCAACATGATTTTAATATAGAGCCATGTAAATCATTCTTCAGTTATTACATACTTTAAAAACTCCAATGTCAGTAGCCTCCCGGCGTAACCTGTTATCTATTGCATCCATATCAGCTGTACTTAGCCTGCTGGTATGGGGTAGCCACACTGTCAGCCGGCAAAATGGACTGGATCAGTTACACACCAGTAATCAGCAACAGCTGGAACAGTTTATCGGCCATCTCGACAGCAAACTTGCCCGCTTTCAGTTTTTACCCAACCTTATTGCTAAAAACCAGTTACTGCTCGAACTATTGAATGATCCTAGCAGTACGCCCAGAGTAGATCTGGTCAATCACTTTCTGGAAGACATCAACTCTGTTACCGGAGCATCCGATACTTACCTGATGGATGTCAGTGGTTTAACACTTGCCGCAAGCAACTGGCAAAGTGAGCGCCCCTTTGTCGGCAGAAACTTTAGCTTTCGTCCTTACTTCACTGAAGCCATGTCAGGCCAGCTTGGGCGATATTTTGCTCTTGGAACAACCTCGGGTAAACGCGGTTATTATTTTGCTTACCCGATTAAATATGCTGCTGATATTATCGGTGCCATCGTAATAAAAATGGACTTATCTAATATTGAACAACGCTGGTCAGGGCGTGATAGTCAGTTTATCGTGAGTGACCCGGACGGTATCATTTTCATCACTACAGAAGCTGACTGGTTATACCGAAGCATAAAAAACATCACGCCCCCCATACGTAAAAAAATAGCTGACAGTCGCCGCTATGCAAATAAACATATCGAGTTACTCGGGTTAACGTCTCAACAGCAAATTTCTACCACCAGTTCTATAGTTCAGCTGCAAACTAAAAATTCAATTACCACCACAGAATACCTGACCCTTAAACAGGAGATGCCTGAAGCCGGCTGGAGCGTGATGATTCTAGCCCCTCTAAATCGTATTAAACAAAGCAGTTTAAACACAGTCAGCGTAATACTGTTGATTCTATTATTACTCTTATTAACTGGCTTACTCGGATGGCAACGATATAAGAGACGGCGGGAAAGAGAGCGTTTCCAGTTGGAAGCACAAAAACAACTGGAACATAAGGTTTCGGTTCGAACCAGAGACTTAACTCAGGAAGTAGAACAACATAAACAAACAGAAAAAGCTTTGATAGATACTCAGGGAGAACTTATTCAAACAGCTAAACTGGCCGTGCTGGGCGAACTATCAGCCAGTATCAGTCACGAGTTGAACAACCCTCTGGCTGCTATCCGTAGTTATGCCGATAATGCCAGGCAGTTTTTAACGTTGGAAAAACCAGCAAAAGCTGATGAAAACCTGGCTCGAATAGCCGCCCTCACCGAACGCATGGCGAAAATCAGTTCTCAGCTCAAATTTTTTGCACGAAAATCCAGCGGCAATCTGGAAGTCATAAAGATAAAACCAGTTATTCAAACGGCTATAGATATAGTGAGCCCCCAGTCAAAACGTAGCCATATAAAAATTAACACTGGAAAGGTTAAATCCTCTTTACTGGCCATGGCTGATATCATTCAACTGGAACAGGTATTGATAAATCTGATCAGTAATGCAATGAATGCTATTGGTGACAGACCGCAGGGTGAAGTGAACATAAAAACAGAAAGGCAAAAAGAATGGATACTCATTCATGTCGATGATAATGGCCCGGGTATAGATGAAAATAATCTGGGTAAAATCTTTGACCCCTTTTTCACAACCAGAGAATCCGGGCTTGGCCTCGGGCTCTCAATTTCAGCCAGAATACTGGACAGCATGAACGGTCACCTATCAGCAAGCAATCTGGCAACAGGTGGAGCAAGATTAACAATCTCTCTTCAAGCAGCGGAGAATAAACATTGAGCAGTCAACAACCAAAAATATTTTTTATTGATGACGAGCAGGATCTACGCCTGGCCAATGAACAAACGTTACAGCTAGCAGGTTTTGATGTCGAGTTATTTGAAAAAGCAGAAGATGCCCTGCCATTACTCAATGAATTATGGTCTGGTGTCATCATCTGTGATATTCGTTTGCCCGGCATGGATGGTCAAACCTTTCAACATAAAGTACAAACACTGGATGCAGATTTACCCGTCATTCTTATAACCGGTCATGGCGATATTTCAATGGCGGTGGATGCCATGCACAAAGGCGCTTATGACTTTATCGAAAAGCCCTTTTCAGCCGATCGCCTGGTAGACACGGTAAAACGTGCAATCGACAAACGTCTACTTACCCTGGAAAATCGTAACCTCAAAACTGAGCTGCAAAATCAGGATGTCCTGGGCCCCCGGATTATTGGCAAAACGGCTGTCATGTTAACCCTGCGCAATAATATCAATAGACTGGCTGATACCGATGCCGACATTTTACTCATCGGCGAAACAGGAACAGGAAAAGAACTGGTAGCACGTTCACTGCATGAACAAAGCAACCGACGAGACAAAAATTTTGTTGCCATCAACTGTGGTGCCATTCCTGAAAACTTGATCGAAAGTGAACTGTTCGGACATCAAAAAGGTGCCTTTACCGGTGCAGAAACCAGTCGAGTGGGTAAGTTTGAATATGCTCAGGGCGGCACCGTATTTCTCGATGAAATTGAATCCATGCCAATGCCTACTCAAGTTCGCTTATTACGAGTTTTACAGGAAAGATCTGTCGAACGGCTGGGAGCAAATGAAAGCATTCCACTCGACATTCGTATTATTGCTGCCAGTAAAATTGATTTAAGAGCTGCATCTGATCGATCTGAATTTCGCGAAGATCTTTACTATCGATTAAATGTAGTCACTCTGGAATTACCACCTCTGCGAGAAAGACGTGAAGACATCCCTCGATTATTTCAGCATTTCCTACTGGTTGCCTCAGCACGTTATGGCAAGGAAGCACCGGCTATTCCTCAAAATGCCAATCAAACCCTGATGGCTTTCAAGTGGCCCGGCAACGTTCGTGAATTACGCAATGCCGCAGAACGTTATGTATTACTGGGTGATGGTTGTGGCTTACAACTGGATGATAATGCAGGCCTTGTTCCCTGTGCACCCATGACCTTACCCGAACATGTAGAAGCCTTCGAGCGGGCATTAATTGAACAGGCACTGTCAGAATCAGATGGCATCATCAAAGACACCATGCAACTGCTTGGATTACCAAGAAAAACGCTGTATGACAAAATGCAGAAATTTGGCCTGGATAAACGAGTTTATAAATAACATCATTTTATTGATCATTAAATATGAGCTTTTACCCATAAATCAACAATCGTCATCCCCGCCTGATTTACACTATCTCCAAAACAGATCATGCCATCTTCATGCCCTGCCATCACCAGTGTTTTTTGTTGCTGCAACCTGCCCGATTTGTACAAACGGGATATTTCAGTCGCCATATCCTGAGTACCATATTCAACCGACTCATCCGTGCAAGGGTAATCATTTTCCAGCCCAAAGCGCCATAATTCGAGTGAATGAACATGTATTACACAATTTATGGAGGGTTCTAACTGGTAAAACATAGAATGCGTTAATGCTTCTGATGATGGTTTTACAGGGCCTCTCGCAATCACATGATTTTTAGCAATATCACATTGTTCTACACAAACATAATGACTCTGTTTGAGCTCAGCAAGGTTCCCGGTTTGGCTTGCAGAAATTATAAACTGGCTTTTATCAAGCTGGCAGCGCTGGCTCAAATTACCAAACCCGAAACCTTCATAGCGTGAAATATCCTGCCCAATAAGCCCAAGACCATGTAAAATTGAGCGCCAGGTATTCAACATATCAATATTTTCTGTAGTAGGTTCTGACTGTAAAAAATCGAGCCTATATTTTATAACCCCTTCTAACTCACCCATTGCTTACTCTGGAATGTAAATATCTTTAATTTTAACCCTTAACTTACTATTAATGTGAGTTTAACCATAAAAAAATTTTTAACTGTGCTATTAATCAATGGGGTCAGCACCCTTAATTGCGAAACCTGCAATATTGTTTTAAACTAGATATAACCTTACAAATCTAGAGGATATTGAAATGCCAAGAAAACCGAGATTTTATTTACCCAACTA
>JABHSO010000088.1 GCA_018669845.1 Gammaproteobacteria bacterium
TGCATCAAATCATAAAAATTTGTGTTGTATTGAAGTATCTTCTGAATCCTCTTTATCCTGATAATTTCGTACTGTTTTAAATCATTTATTAATAGTTCTTTTTCTGCTGAGTAGAGAGCCTGTTCTTTGGGATGAGTTGGCTGAATGAATACTTTGTAATTAATTTCCTGTTCATCTAACCAGGCGAGTAGCCGTTCAAGGTCTTCTTTTTGTTTTGGGTTTATCTTCTGGCTATTATTTTGTAGTGATGTAATTTTCGTATCTGCCTGGGCTAATTGGTTAGCCCAATACAGGCCAGGGTTCTCTTGTATTGATTTTATGGATCTATGAGGATAGTAACGCCCGGTCGTGTAATCGTGCTGATAAATAATGGGCTCTTCACCAAAGTAATATCCGGCTTCAGTGAATAAATAAAAAAAGCTGGTTTGGAATAAATAATCCAAAAGGTATTCGAAGCGACTTTTACCTGTAATGTTAGGATGGTGTCGGAAAGCTGGTCGGTTTACGTCAGGTGGGTTAAATAATGGGAATATATCAATTCCGATGATTACTTCTTCTATAGGATGTCCGGATTTCTTTAAATACTTCAGGGTTTTCAAATAGTCCTCAGGGACAGCTGAAAACATATTCAAATTGTAGAAACTTTTACGTTCACCGGCATGCTTATTAACATACTCGATTGGGAAGTGTCCCATTCTGGAAGAGCCGAGGAGAAACCCGTTGTACTTACCGATATTCTGATCCAGATATTCAATCTTGTTAAATCGCTGATTACTGTTAATAGGCTCCTTACCAGACAGGTTCAATTTGAACACCTGATAGTGGTC
This sequence comes from Gammaproteobacteria bacterium, assembly GCA_018669845.1. GTDB lineage: Bacteria > Pseudomonadota > Gammaproteobacteria > JACNJF01. Next base: position 828 of record JABHSO010000088.1, read on the forward strand.
GTAATAAAGATTCGTGATCGAAATGAACAAGACAAACAAAAGTAGTGTCGTCATGAACAAATAAGACCAGGTTTTAAATTTTATTACTCTATCCATATTTCAGAAACCGTAATAGATAAAAGTCTGTGGGCGACCCATGATAGCGATGGCAACCATAGAAAAGGTGCTGATCAACGCGAAGTTTTTAATGGTCGGGTTAAATTCCTCAAGATACTCATGCACGTTTTTATATTGCATCACGGCTATAGTAATAATCGATAACATACCCAGTTCCCAGCCATTAAAATAACTTGATGTACTGGACAGTTCGTTTCTGAATAATGGAGAAAGTAGTGATGTATGTAGAGGTTGCCAGTGGAAGTTCTGCACATCAAACATTGCATGCCAGTATGTGAGTGCATCCTGGATGCTTTCTGATCGGAAAGGTACCCAGGCAATTACAACAGATATAAATGTTAAGCAGACAGCAATCGTTTTATGTATCGCAATACCCGTTTTACGCCAGATAAAAGCAGTGCTTAAATATAGGCCGTGCAACCCTCCCCAGAGTACAAATTGCCAGCCTGCACCATGCCACAATCCTCCCAGCAGCATCGTTGTGCTTACCGCGTAAATTGCTGAAACAGATCCATTTCTGTTGCCGCCAAGTTGAATGTATAGGTATTGCTTCAAAAATCGACCTAAGGTGATGTGCCAGCGCCTCCAGAACTCTTTTATAGATGAGGATTGATAAGGTGAATTAAAATTGATCGGAATTTTGATACCGAATAATAGTGCTACCCCCATTGCTATTTCAGAATAAGCAGAAAAATCAAAATAGATTTGAAAACTGTAGGCAACCAGGCCTGTCCATGCATCGAGCAGTGTTAATGCTTCCGGTGCGGCAAATGCTGGATTTGCCCAGTGCGCAAGATTATCGGCAATGACTATTTTTTTGAACAATCCAACGAATATCAGTATCAGGGCGTGAACAAAATATTTTGAAGTCATATCCTTTAATCGCTTTAATGACTGATATTGCGGCATCATCTCAGAGTGGTGAACGATGGGGCCGGCAATCAACTGTGGAAAAAACAGAACAAACAAAAAGTAGTTTTGAGGGGTGTCGTTTTGTACTTTGTCTTGGTAGCTGTCTACCAGGTAGGCAATTTGCTGAAAGGTAAAAAAGCTGATGGCCAATGGTAATGCTATCTGCAGCAATTCAACATCATGCTCACTTAAATAGTTAAAAGTTGAGATGGCCAGATCTGTGTACTTGTAGATTGCAAGCAAGGAAAGATTAAGAATAACTCCTACAGCCAATAGTAATCTTGATTTTACGACCTGTAAATTTTGTCCTATGGCGTAATTAATAAAAGTACTGGAAAGTATCAACGGTACAAAGGCTATATCCCACCAGCCATAAAAGAACAGTGAGGAAGCTATCAGGATATTTTTAGCGATAATTCGACTATAGGAGATCGTGCCCCAGTACAAAAAAAGAGTGGTGGGCAAGAATAAAAATAAAAATATGGGGGAGCTGAAAAGCAAAGGATAAATAGTTTTTTAAGGAAACCTGGTTATTATCGCCCTACTCGTTTCAGATCCTTTACCATCCACAATCACCTTTTCGGTGTTTAATTCTGAAGATTTGAACCCCAACATGGATTATGAGTTGAAAGGTGGGTTATTTTATCAAAACGGCGCGAAAAACTCGGTTATTCGTGACGGGGATATCAGCGCTATCGTTCGACAGGAGCAGACGTTCATTTTATGAAGTCCGTTTCGTCTCCTCACGACCCTAACCTGTCATTCCCTACAGAATGTAGGCGGCGGCTGGTTCGTGGCCAGGCTGTGTGAAAACTCAGACTTAATACATTCCCTCGTGTTGTATGCTATCCAGTCTTCATGTCGTCAATTGTTAGCCGCTATAATTCTCATGCACGTATTTGCGTGTCATCATATTTCTCAGGCTTAAACGGCA
>JABHSO010000193.1 GCA_018669845.1 Gammaproteobacteria bacterium
AAATGGACCTGGATTTTAAAAATATACTAACGCTAAAAAATGGAAAGGATAAATTATGTATAAATTGAAGCTAGTCAGTACAGTTTTTGTTTGTGGCGCTCTATTCCTGTCGGGTTGTACATCAACGGTTAAAAGCGTACACCGGGATGATAATGTGAAAGTTAATGCTATGGAAGCCAGTAGTGTTGACTTTAAAGGAGCTAAACTCAGGGTGGGTGTGGTTAATTTCGAGAACAATGCTGCCAGAAAAGTACGAGATATAGAAATCGTTGCAACCAATATCCTGACTACGATGTTACAGGAAAGTGGTCAGTTTATAGTAGTCCCTCGACAGGATTTGGATGCAATTCTGGATCAGCAGGATTTGTCTGCGTCCAAAATTATTGGTCCTAATACGGCTATTCATTTGGGTAAAGTTCTGGGTTTGAATGCGATATTGACGGGTTCTATTACCAGTTATGCTGAACTGGTCGAAAGCTCAAATACGATTCTTACGCAGTCTAAAACTCTGGTTGCCAAAGTAGGTGTTGATTATCGAATAGTGGATACAACGACAGGAGTTCAGCTGTTTGCCTCCCATGGAAATGGTGAATTTCGTAAAACAAGTGGTGGTCTGCTTGGTTTTGGTTCAAAAAGTTCTGCTGACACTTCTTTAAAAGATGGTGCACTTCGAGATGCTTTAGCCAAGGCCATGAATAAAATAACCGGGCAGTTGACGAGTGATCTTTGGTCTGGACGAATAGCGCAGATTAAAGGTAAATTTATTTACATCAATGCCGGGAAACAAACAGGTCTTCGTATCGGTGATACGCTGATTGTGCAGGAGCTGGGAGAGGACATCATTGATCCACAGACGGGTGTTTCTCTGGGCAGGGCGCCGGGTGTGGTTCGTGGGAAATTACAGATTAATAGCTTCTTTGGTAAGAATGGTTCGGTAGCAGGGGTTATTTCGGGTGGCGGGTTTAGAAATAATGATTTGGTGAAGCTGCAAAATTAATTGCTGTTGAGATAGAAAGTTACCGACGTTCAGTTGGTGACTTTTTTTTGAATATTTCCTGCTTACTACAGAGAGTCAGTTAATTTAATCCAAAAAAATCTCACCGCAAAGGACGCGAAGGTACGCAAAGGTGATTAGATGGGGATCTTATAATCAGATACTTATTACTTTAACTAACCTGTTGAGTCACTGATGGCAAAACCAATCATGCCTGTCCTGATTTTCTTTGCGAACCTTTGCGCCCTTTGCGGTAAAATGGTTTTAAAAGCATAGATAGCTAAAGCTCAGAGATAATCCGGACTTTTTTAGTTTGGTGGGGGATTCCCTGTGCTCCATTTCTTGAACCGCTTTTTACAGTAGACTAACAGGCTCTGGTAATCGGGAAACCATAGTTTAAAGCCTTCCTCGGCCGGGGCATCAAATTCACAGTAATCGTTGGTATGGCTACGGCAGATAGTAGGTCTATCTTCATAAATCCCGCAACGACCGTCCATTTCCAGATGTGTACATTCTGTTTCAAAAATAATAAACCAGCCATCTTCATCCTTGTAGGCTCCCATGTTTTTATGGGATACCTGCCATAGTAGAATCTCAAAATCATATTTAGATTTTGGTGTATCGATTTGCTGTGTGACGTAGGTGCAACACTTTGAATTTGTGCACTGGTCACATTTATTGTCGTTTGAAACTTCGATACTTTGAAGTTCATGGTGCCTTGGTTTATTCATTGATCCAGTCTTTAGGTTTTAAGTAAACTTCATACAGTTCTGCTTCGGCTGTGCCCGGTTCTGGCTGATAGCTGTATTTCCAGTTGACTACCGGCGGTAATGACATGAGTATGGATTCGGTTCTACCGCCTGACTGAAGACCAAACAATGTGCCGCGGTCATACACCAGGTTAAATTCAACATAACGGCCGCGGCGATAGAGTTGAAAGTTTCTTTCTCGTTCGCCGTACCCAGTATCCTTTCTGTTATTTACGATGGGGATATAAGAAGGCAGAAAGTTATCTCCGACACTTTGCATAAATGCAAAAGCAGTATCAAAGTCAGGTGTGTTCAAATCATCGAAAAATAGACCACCAATACCGCGAGGTTCATTACGATGTTTTAGAAAGAAGTATTCATCGCACCATGTTTTATATTTATCGTAAGTATCATCTCCAAATGGATCGCAAGCCTGTTTTGCGGTTTGATGCCAGTGTTTACAGTCTTCCTTGTTACCATAATAAGGTGTCAGGTCAAAACCACCCCCAAACCACCAGACGGGGTCACTGCCTTCTTTCTCGGCAATGAAAAATCGTACGTTGGCATGGGATGTTGGCACATATGGGTTGTGTGGATGAATAACCAGTGACACTCCCATGGCACGAAAATTTCTACCCGCCAGTTCTGGCCTATGTGCTGTTGCTGAACCTGGTAAGTTATCACCATAAACTTCAGAAAAATTTACACCGGCCTGTTCAAATACGGCACCATCTGTGAGTACTCGTGTGCGTCCGCCACCGCCGGTTTCACGGTCCCAGTCATCGACCAGAAATTTTTGTTGTCCATCACATTGTTCAATTCCGTTACAGATTTGAACTTGCAGGTTCATCAGGTAATTACGAACGGCATCAATATCTTTATTCATTATTTATAATTTTTAGTATGGATTTGTTTGAGTCGAAGTTTAACATGCTATGCCCTCAGAATTTCACCTGTTTCCAGGTCACGTATTTGACTGGCCTGACTGCAGCCGGTGTCGAAGCCTTCGATGATGTAATCAACATTATTCTGAAAGTGTTTGTGCGCCTGAAGGCTGCTTCTGACAGGCTTTCGAGAAGTAATATTTGCACTGGTACTGATTAATGGTAGCTGTGTTATCTGGCAAATAAGTTTTACCTGAGGAGCCTGAGTTAGTCTTATTGCAATTGTATCCGAATATCCTGTGAGCCAGAGGGGGCAGTAATGACTGGCCTTAATAATCCAGGTGACCGGTTTTTCTGTTTCGGTTTTCAGCTGAGACTCAAGCTGATGATGCTTTGAGCTGTCGATGAAAGGCTTTAAAAAGTCCAGTTTTGGGGATAATAAAATTAAACCTTTGTTGGCAGAGCGGCGTTTAAGTCGTTGTAGACGTTTAATCGCTCCGGCAGATTCAGGGCTGCAGCCAAAGCCCCAGATTGTATCTGTCGGATAAGCTATTAACGCCCCCCGGTTAACCTTTCTGGCTATTTGCCTCAGGCGCCAGGGCGACATTAAGATTTCATTTTAACTGCTTTTTTTGGGCTCGCTTTTTTAACAGCTGCCTTTTTCACTGCAGCTTTTTTTACACTAGCCTTCTTCTTGGCAGCTTTTTTTACAGACTTCTTTTTGGTTGCCGCTTTCTTTTTAGTAGCAGCCTTTTTCTTGGTTGCAGCTTTTTTGCGTCTTGATTTAGGCAGTGGGGCTTTTTCTATTAGCTCCTGACAGGTTTCCAGGCTTAGCGTGGCCGGGTCTTCGATATCTTTTGGAATACGCGCATTTTTTATTCCATCTGTAATATAGGGGCCATAGCGACCACGTAATATTTTAATATCAGTTCCTTCGAAAAGTTTGATTTCACGATTGGCGTCAAATTCTTTCTTTTCCTGAATTAATGTCAATGCCCGCTCAAGAGTGACGGTGTAAGGATCGTCGCCTTCTTTAACCTTGAGAGATACATACTTGCTGCCAAATTTTACATAGGGGCCAAAGCGACCAAAGTTGGTTGATATTTTTTCGCCATCTTCAGTTTCACCAAGATCTCGAGGAAGTTTGAATAGTTCGATAGCTTCTTCGAGGGTTACTTTATCCATTTTTTGACCAGGTCTTAAACCGGCAAATTTTGGTTTTTCCTCATCATCTCTTGTGCCTATTTGAACAAAGGGTCCATAGCGACCCATGCGTACAGATATAGGTTTTCCACTGGCAGGATCGGTGCCTAGTTCTCTGGCCTGTAATGCTTCATCACGGCTGACATTTTCCATTTTGTCGTCAACCAGAGTCTTGAATGCTGTCCAGAATGATTGCATCAAAGGTAACCATTCTGATTCACCACGAGAAATTTCGTCTAAGGTATCTTCCAGTTGAGCGGTAAAGTCATAATCTACATACTGAGTGAAATGCTGAGTCAGAAATTTTATGACAACTCGTCCTACATCGGTAGGGTGAAAGCGTTTTGCTTCCAGCTCGACATATTCCCGATCAAGTAGAGTGGTGATAATTGATGCATAGGTTGAAGGTCGGCCAATGCCATACTCTTCAAGCGTTTTAACAAGACTGGCTTCACTAAATCTTGGCGGTGGTTCTGTAAAATGTTGCTCCAGCCTGATTTCTAACAAGTCGACTATATCGCCTTCGACCATAGGGGGAAGCAGCTTTTCTTTTTGATCGTCATTCTTTTTGTCATCCCGTCCTTCAGTATAAACCTGCATAAACCCGGGGTTACGAATAGTAGAACCGGTCGCGCGGAAAGTGTTTTCAGGTCCTGCTTTTAGGTCAACTGCAACGGTGTCCAGTGTGGCATGAATCATCTGACAGGCGATGCTTCGTTTCCAGATCAGGTCGTAAAGACGGTATTCATCCTGACTTAAGTGTTGTTTGATCTGTTCAGGAATATTCATCGCGCTGGTGGGACGAATAGCTTCGTGAGCCTCCTGAGCATTCTTAGATTTTGTTTTAAAAGAGCGGGGAGATTCGGGTAAAGAATCGGCTCCATATTTTTGTAAAATCAGGGTGCGAATATCTTCCAGAGCTTCATTGGATAATGATACGGAATCGGTACGCATGTAAGAGATTAAACCAGTCTGGCCCGCTCCAATGTCAATACCTTCATATAAACGTTGTGCAGTCCGCATGGTTTTTTGAGCACCAAAGCCCAGTTTACGCGAAGCTTCCTGTTGCAAGGTTGATGTTGTAAATGGGGCTGCTGGATTACGTTTACGTTGTTTTTTCTCTACTTTAGCGACGCTTAGTTTTCCATTGCTGGCATCTTTAAGAACTGTATTCGCCTTTTCAGCCTGTTCAGCGTTGGTGATGCTGAACTGTTTCATTTTCTCACCCTGAAGTTGCGTCAGTTTGGCGGCAAACGGTTGTTTATCAAACAGGTTGTCTGCTTCAATTGACCAGTATTCTTCTGGATTAAAGGCTTCAATTTCAAGCTCTCTTTCCACAATCATGCGTAAAGCCGGGCTTTGTACGCGTCCAGCAGACAGGCCTCGTCTTATTTTGCGCCATAATAATGGTGACAGATTGAAACCAACCAGATAATCCAGTGCCCGTCTGGCCTGTTGAGCATTAACCAGATCCATTTCAATTTCACTGGGGTTAGCTACGGCCTCGGTAACTGCCTGTTTAGTAATTTCATGAAAAACGACGCGAAAAGCCTTTTTGTTCTTCATTAAATTGCGGTCTTTCAATAGCTCGTACAAGTGCCATGAAATGGCTTCACCCTCGCGATCCGGATCCGTTGCGAGATAGAGTGTGTCGGCTTTTTTAAGCAGTTTGGCAATGCTTTTTACGTGTTTCTCATTGCGCTCAACAACTTCATAATTCATTTTGAAGTTATTCTCTGTCTCGACTGCACCTTCTTTGGGTATCAGGTCGCGTACATGACCGTATGAGGCAAGAACTTTAAAGTCCTTACCCAGATACTTTTCGATTGTTTTGGCTTTCGCAGGAGACTCTACTATGACAAGGTTGCTACTCATAGATAATGTTACTTTAAAGTGGATTAATGAAAAATGGCTGGCTGGTCTGCAAACACGATGTCTTCATAATGCATCAAGGTGTTTTCATCCTGATCGATAGCACTATTGAAAAGTACCATCATGACAACCCATCTGAATTCTTCCATGTCAACCAGACTATTTCCATCCAGTGCCATGATGCGGTTAATGACTAGTTCGCGTAATTCAGGCGTTAATACGCCTGATTGTTCAAGAAAGAGTAAAAAACCCTGTACTTTACTGTCCAGACGCTGTTGCTCTCTCTTTGAATATATTCTTATAGAGTTGACTGATTGTTCTAGAACTGGAATATCTTCAGCCTCTGCCAGGCCATCTAGCCAGTCAAATGCCTTGTCTATTTCCTGAGCTTCAAATCCTGCTTCACGTAAATCTGAATCAATACTGTCTCTATCTTCGGGTAAACTGTCATCTCTATCAATGTAACTGGAAAATATGTACATCAGTACGTCTATAACGCCTTCTTTCATGAATACCTCTATTTTGCATCTATCTGTTTAGCATCTAACATACTGACTTCCAGGCGCAGTTTGAATATGCTCATTTAACTCTAATATTAATAGCATGGATGAAAGCTGCTCAATGGTCAAGCCACAGCGTTGAACTAGAGTTTCAATAGAGACGGGGTCGTAACCGATATTATCCAGTAATTGCTGATATTCGGCGTCAAGTTGATGTGCTTCAGGTTCATTTTGAGTTTCGTCCTGGGTGGCAACAAACCCCAGTAAGCTGCCAATGTCTTCAATAATATCAGAAGCCTGGTCAACCAGTTTGGCCCCCTGGCGGATTAAGTGATGACAGCCCTTGGCCTGAGGGTTGTGGATAGAACCGGGAATGGCGAAAACCTCTCGTCCCTGTTCAATGCTGCTATTCGCGGTTATTAATGAACCACTTTTGCGTGTTGCTTCGACAACTAAAGTGGCCAGGCTGAGTCCACTAATCAGTCGGTTACGCTTGGGAAAATTTTCGCTGAGGGGTGGAGTGCCTATTGGGAACTCAGAAATGATTAACCCGTTTTCAGCAATTTGATGCGCCAGTTGTTTATTTTTAGAAGGGTAAATTCTGTCAATGCCTGTGCCTATGACTGCAATGGTGTTGCCCGTAGCATCGAGAGCTCCTTGATGTGCATGTTTATCGATGCCTAGAGCCATGCCGCTGGTAATCGTCAGCCCTGATTTTGCAAGGTAAGCTGCAAACTCATGGGCGGTACTTGCTCCGCCAGTCGTGCAGTTACGGCTTCCAATCAACGCTATTTGCGGACTTTTTAATAGAGTTATATTGCCTAGCCCATACAGTACAGGCGGGGCATCTCTTATCTCTCTTAGTAAATCAGGATAATCCGGGTCATTTAAAATCAGTAGATGATGAGTCGGGTCTGATTCCTGCCAGGTCAAAGCCTGATCAATTTTATCCTGTTGAGGGTTGTTTAGTGCGGTGATCTGCTTTTGGTTAAGACCCAGTGCAGATAAATGTTTATTTGAGCTACTGAAAAGCCTGCTAATATCAAAATTTTCGGTTTCCAGCAGCTTTCTGAAATTAACTGGGCCTATTCCCGGGCATAGGCTCAGCCTTAGATAGTATGCAAATTCATCCCTGTTCATTGCATATTAATTCCAGAGTATTACGGAGTGATAACTTGCTCGTCCATGCGTATTGGGTCGTCAGCTTCCATGATCAGGGCGAAACTCATTTTTTCATAAGTACGAATAACCATTAACAGCCCAATGCGTTCATCGGGAAGTTTTACCTGGAAATTATTCTCTTTTTCATTGCGGTCTACAATAACTTTTCCTATACGGTTTATAGCTAAAATATTACCCGTTGTTATTCCGTCTCTCTCTCCAAGATTAATTGCTACGGTATCGTATTGCCCAAGTTGTGATATTCCGTCAAGTAATGAAATGATGCGACCTTTCACTTGATCTTTAGGTGGGCGAGGGAAGAAGTCTCTTTGCAGGTTTGAGTTATCTATTGGTAATACTCTGTCATCCCGAAGAATCTCTCTGGCAGATGAAGTTACTCGAACTGAGGCGGGGTCTCCTCCTTTTTCTAATTTTGCTTCGGCTACATAGAGCGCCTCATAACCCAAAACTTCTCCGCTAACGGTATCAACCAAAGGTTTGTTTGGTCTGAAAATCTGGTAACGACCATTGCCAGTTTTGGTATCAAGTTTTCTTACATACAGCGTGTCATTAATGGCATTGGCAAGATGATTGTTGCGGCTATCAAGTACATAAGCTGAATTCGCTAGCTCTTCTTCATCAATGATGAGGGGCTTTTTAAGCAGTTGGCGAATAGACTCAATGGGAATCGACGGGATTGTAGCGTCGATAGACTGTGCTCGAATTCTGGGCGATAGCTTGACTAATTTTAGCCCGCTGGATATTGCCTGACCTGTTTCTCCACGTCGACTCAATTGAATTCGTTTTACTCCGCCCACATAAATAATGGCAAGCTCATCACCGGGGTAGATTAGATGAGGGTTGTTAACCTGAGGGTTTTTGTACCATATTTCTGGCCAGAACCATGGGTCGCGTAAAAAATGAGAGGAAATGTCCCACAAAGTATCCCCTTTCTGTACAATATAGGTCTCAGGGTGTTGGGGTTCGTAAATAACTGTTTCACGGGGTTGTTGAGGCGTAATATTAGCCTGGATAGTCGTTTCAGTTTGTTCTGGACTTTCCTGCTCAACCACGGCATAAGGTTGTTTGGTCGAAGCGCAGCCATTCAGCAGTAATAAACCGGCGAAAATGAACAATCCGTTTGTTAACAGTCGCTTGTTATGGTGAGACATAGAAACCCCTGCATTGATGTAATTTGTTTCGTTGATTATTTATCATTGAATATTAGCGATTGTAGTTGAATTTTACTCAACTACAACCTTTTTTATGGATAAGATTCTATTATAATCATAAACTTGGAGCAAATACTTATAACTTTGTTGAAGTTTGATTTATGGCTTTATTAAATATTTTACATTTCCCCGATCCACGACTTAGAACCAAAGCTGTCGAAGTTTCAGTATTTGATGAAAACTTGCAGACTTTGGTGAATGATATGCTTGAGACTATGTATGAAGCTCCTGGTATTGGTCTGGCTGCCACTCAGGTGGATAACCATATACGTTTGCTTGTTATGGATATATCCGAAGATAAAAATGATCCGAAGGTTTTAATAAATCCGCAGATACTGTCATCAGAAGGTGATGAAGAAATGGATGAAGGGTGCCTGTCTGTGCCTGGCTATTATGAAACGGTGAGTCGAGCTGAAAAAGTACATGTTCGTGCCCAGGATTCAAAAGGGAAATTCTTTGAAATTCATGCAGATGATCTTGAAGCTGTCTGTATTCAGCATGAAATGGATCATCTGGAAGGCAAGCTGTTTGTTGATTATATCTCCAGTTTAAAGCGTGATCGTATCCGCAAGAAACTTGAAAAATTAAAAAAGCAGGAAAAGAGTTAGTCCCTGGAATCAATAATCAAATGATGAAAATTATCTATGCGGGTACGCCTGAGTTTGCGGTGCCAGCTCTGGAGTCTTTAATTCAATCAGGTCACCAGGTGGTGGCCGTTTACACTCAACCGGACCGTCCGGCCGGACGTGGTCGTAAAATTCAATTTAGTCCTGTAAAAAATTGCGCGCTGGAACATGGCATTGAGGTTGTTCAACCTCAAACCTTTAAAAGTCAAATAGATATTGACCAGTTTCAATCTTATGGCGCAGACCTGATGGTGGTTGCGGCTTACGGTATCTTGCTACCGCCGGTTATTCTTGATGGTCCGGCTCTGGGTTGTATTAATATTCATGGTTCTCTGCTGCCTCGCTGGCGTGGTGCGGCTCCTATTCAACGGTCAATCCTGGCAGGAGATCAACAAACAGGTATTACCTTAATGCAAATGGATATTGGGCTGGATACCGGTGCCATGCTCGCAAAAGCAAGTATAAAGATAGATGCAACTACTACGGCTGCTGATTTACATGATTCTCTCAAGGAAATAGGAGCTGAGCTGCTAATTGCTAACCTTGAAGATATACTTAATTCATCCATCGACGCACAGCTGCAGGATGATAGCCTTGCCTGTTATGCGGCTAAACTGAGTAAGCAGGAAGCATTGGTAGACTGGAATAAATCAGCGGAATTAATTCACCGGGAAATTCGTGCATTTAACCCGTGGCCGGTGAGTCATACAACGTTGAATGGGCAGAATGTGAAAATCTGGTCGGCTAGCATGGGTAATCAAAACACTGGCAAACCTGCAGGAAGTGTGATTTCACATGATAAGCAGGGTTTACAGGTCAGTTGTGGAGAAGGTGTCTTATCGATAAATGAAATTCAATTTGCGGGTAAAAAACGTGGCTTAGCCACACAGTTATTAAATTCACGCAATCTTACCGGTGTAATTTTCGGTAACTCATGAACTCTTTTTCCCCAACTTCCCGGCAAGTAGCACTGGATGTGTGTTACCAGGTTGCTGTTCGCGGTTTATCTTTAACTGAGGTATTGGATCAGCAATTAAATAAGCTTGAATCTGAGCGTGATCGGTCTTTCTGTAGTGAATTATGCTTTGGCTTTAGTCGCTATTATTTTGTTTTACTGGAAAGCTTAAAAAAGCTGGTTAAGAAGCCGTTGAAATCTCGTGACAAAGATGTGCAGATCATCATCTTACTCGGCCTGTATCAAATACGTTTTATGCGTGTTGAAAATCATGCTGCTGTGAATGAGTCGGTAAAGCTTTTGCAGCGCAGGAAAAAAGTTTGGGCAAAAGGTTTGGTGAATGCTGTCTTACGTTCGTATATTCGTGCATTACCTGAGAAAACTAGTGAAACTGAACAGCTATTAACTTTTGAAGAAAATTATTTAGCTTACCCGGAATGGATTACTCAAAAAGTTAAAAAGGACTGGTCTGAGCATTCGGCAAAAGTGTTACAGGCTGGAAATCAGCGTGCTCCAATGGTTCTGCGGGTTGATCTACAGAAAATTTCACGATCAGGTTATTTAAAACAACTTGCTGAATCTTCTATCGATGCCCGTGAACACCCGATAGTAGAGCAAGCTATAATTCTGAAAAGTCCAGTTGCGGTTGAAAGTTTACCGGGTTTTTCTAAAGGGCTTGTCAGCGTGCAAGATGCAGCGGCTCAGCTAGCAGCAGTTTTACTCGATTGTGAACCTGGCATGAAAGTACTGGATGCCTGTGCAGCTCCGGGTGGTAAAACATTGCATATTCTCCAGTCAGCTTTATCGCTACAGGTTACAGCGTTAGATAAAGATGAAGGACGTCTGCAACGAGTCACAGAAAATTTACAAAGAGCCAGTGTCTCTGCTGAACTGTGTTGTGCCGATGCAGCACAACCGGATAGCTGGTTTGACGGTAAGTTATTTGACCGAATCCTGCTGGATGCACCCTGTTCAGCGAGTGGTATTATTCGACGGCACCCGGATATCCGTCTTTTACGTCAGGCGGATGATGTGAATGGGCTTGTGGATCAGCAGAAACGCCTGTTAACAGCGATGTGGCCTCTGTTGGAACCGGGTGGGCGATTACTTTACAGTACCTGCTCTATATTCAAGGATGAAAATGAAGACCAGATAAAGCATTTTATAAGTGATCATGATAATTGTGTTGAACTGCCTTTGAAATCAGTACAATGGGGTTTAAGTCGACCTGTAGGTCGCCAAATTCTTCCAGGATTTTTTGAAATGGACGGATTTTATTATGCCTGCCTGGAAAAAAAGGCTACCTAGTGCCAGGCATGAATCGGAGTTTTTACAGATATTACATGTGACTAAATAATTGATGCGCATTAAACTTAATCCTGTAAATCTGGTTTTCTATCTGTTGCTGATGGCTATGGTTCTGAGGCCGGCTAATGGTCATGCTCAAAAAGAATTTGTTATAAAGTCGGTTAATACTCAGCTAAATGAAACCGTTTATTTTCTCAATGCTGTTTTTGAAATTAACCTGCCGGATTATATCGTCAAAGCATTTGAGCAGGGTTTTGAAATACCTCTGTCGATGGAAATTGAGATATCCAGGAAACGGGGTTTCTGGTTTGATGATGCGGTGGTCACCATTAAACAGCAGTATCGATTACAATATCATGCGATGTTGGATTCTGTCTCTCTATTGAATATGAACTCTGGCAACCGTCTTAAATTCTCTACTCTAGAGGATGCTCTCAATCACCTGACCGTATTATTAAACTTTCCTTTACTGGATAATAATGCGCTCAATCAACAAGAGCACTACAGTGCCCGGCTAAATTTTGGTATTGATAATGCAGCATTGCCCACGCCATTAAAATCATCTTCATTATGGGAAAATGACTGGCATATCGGTAGTGACTGGTATGAGTGGGACGTTACCCAATGAGAATTTTGTCATGAACAGTGCTCTACGAAACTCTGCTCCCATCATTGCACTGATCATTTTATTGTTTGTATCGCTTTATTCCATCAGTGATGCAACATCAAATTCTGCATCTTTTGGCAAATATTACAATCTGCTGGTCTTTTTTAATGCGCTGGGGTTGATTGTGTTGCTTGGTCTGATTGTTTATAACGTCTTCAAGCTAATCATTCAGTACCGATTAAAAGCTGTTGGCTCCCGGTTAACCACCAGGATGATGAGTATCTTTGTCATTTTAACGATTATTCCGGTGAGTATTGTTTATTACTTTTCGCTGACTTTTCTGCATTCAAGCATAGATAGCTGGTTTGATGTCGGGGTGGAGCAGGCTCTTGAAGATTCGTTAAAGCTTGGGCGTAGCGCACTGGATTTGCGTAAGCGGGAAGCATTGAAGAAAACCCGGCTGATAGCTAATGAAATTCCGTCAGTTCCTGAAGAAGTATTGATTGTGTATTTGAATGATGCTCTCAATCAACAACAGGCTAATGAACTTACTGTGGTTGGATTAAATGGCGTTATCCTCGCGTCCAGCAGTGAAAATTCAGCCGAAATGCCCACGGCACTGGCTAAAACTGAATTTGGTGAACTAGGGCCGGACGACCATTTTCTCAAGCTGGAAGAAAACCAGGATGTTGGTTTACGTATCCGCATTGTAGTGCCGGTTTTTGATCCGGCTACAATAGAGCAGAAAACCTTTTTACAAGCACTGTTTCCGATTACTGACCGGGTGAATGAATTAACTCAGGCGGTAGAGCAGGCTTATGAAAAATATCGAGAGTTATCCGTTTTACGTGATCCGTTAAAAACCAGTTTTACCATGGCACTTTCGCTGGTATGGCTGCTGAGTGTGTTGTCAGCTATCTGGATTGCCTTTCTTTCTGCTCGTAAGCTGGTTTCACCGATAAATGACCTGGTGGAAGGCACACAGGCAGTTGCAGCTGGCGATTATGAAAAACAGTTGCCTTTATCGGGGGATGATGAACTGGGTTTTTTAACCCGCTCGTTTAATACCATGACCAGGAAAATTTCGCGTGCGAGAGCTATTGCGGACCAGAGTCAAATGATGGAAGAATTGCAGAAGAGTTACCTCGAATCAGTTCTAGAACATATTATTTCGGGTGTCATGACGATCAATGAATCAGGTGCCATTAAACAGGGGAATCGTGCGGCAGAGATTATTTTTGGATTAGATGAAGGTAGTTTTCATGATCAAACAGTGAAGCTGATGCAGCAGCGTCATCCCCAGTTAAAGCTATTTTTTGAAGTGGTGAAGAGAAATATACAAAGCCAGCAGGAGTGGCAGGAAGAAGTTACTCTATTTGGTCGAAATGGACGCAAGGTGTTACGGGTTAGAGGTACTGAGCTGGAACAAAAATATCAGGATACCAGAGAGCAGGTCGTTGTTATTGATGATTTAACAGCATTAATACAGGCTCAAAAAGATTCTGCCTGGAGTGAAATGGCGCGGCGTCTTGCACATGAAATCAAGAACCCTTTAACACCTATTCAGCTTTCTGCAGAGAGATTACAGGGTAAGCTGGCAGGGCAGGTTGATGAAGCAAAACAGGAAATGCTGGATCGCTACACCCATACAATTGTGCAACAGGTTGAAGCGATGAAATCGATGGTGAATAGCTTCACCGAATATGCCCGGGCTCCAAGTCCGAGTTTGCAGAAGATGAATCTCAATCAGATGGTGACTGAGGTTGTACAGCTTTATTTGGAGAATAGAAAAGAAGTCGAAATCAGGCTTTCTCTGGATGAATGTATGTCTGATATGCAAGCTGATCCGGTAAGGATTAGACAGCTAATTCATAATCTGGTTAAAAATGCATCGGAAGCTGTAGATGGTCGGGGCTGGATCAGTTTGAAAACAGTCTGTATTGAAGAGCATGGTTGCTACTATACTGAGCTAACGGTTGAAGATAGTGGGGCAGGAATCAAGGAGGAAGTCATGGGTACCCTGTTTGAACCCTATGTGACTGCTAAAAAGACAGGCAGTGGTTTGGGTCTTGCTATCGTTAAGAAGATTGTTGATGAGCATAATGGACTTGTGTGGGCTGAAAATAATGAAGCAGGTGGAGCCCGATTTGTCCTGCGTTTACCGGTGATGAAGGATGACTAATAAAATAATTAGAATAATATTTTGATGAGAATGGCTTTATGAGTGTGAAAATATTAGTAGTAGATGATGAGCCTGATATCCGTTTTTTATTGAAAGATATTCTTGAGGATGAAGGTTATGAAGTAGAAGTGGCTGAAAATGCCATTCAGGCTAGTGAGCGTAAAGTCAGCTTTTCGCCTAACCTTATTCTATTAGATATCTGGATGCCTGATATGGATGGTGTCAGTTTACTCAAACAGTGGAGTGAGCAGAAAGTACTGGATAGTCCCGTAGTAATGATTTCAGGGCATGGAACGGTAGAAACTGCTGTAGAAGCAACACGATATGGGGCTTTTGATTTTGTAGAGAAACCCTTGTCAACAGCCAAACTGTTGCGCACGGTAACATCTGCATTAAGCAGCAGTAAAAAGAGCGCTCCATCAGAAGAAGTTGAAGATGTAGAGTTTCCGGTGGGTAATAGCCATCAAATGCAGGTGCTGCGTCAAACTATGCAAACTCTTGCTATGGATTTAAATCCCGTTTTTTTTACGAGTCAGCCGGGTTCAGGATCACGTATCTGGTCTAATTATTTATTCTCTCAGCAGACAGTAAAAGCCAATATTTCTTCTTTTAATGCTGACGCTAAAGCTTATCAAAATGGTCTCACTGAAAATATTTTTATAGCAGAAGTTACAGACCTGAATATGGATAAGCAAAAGCAATTGTTAGCTCTAATTAACCATTTGAAATCGGTATCTTCTACCGGAAGGCTGGTTGTGGTTAGCCAGTATGCTCATGAATCTCTGAGTAATAAAAGTGAAGTGTTGCCTGAGCTTGCCGAAAACTGGAGACAGGCTGTTTATATTCCTTCTTTGAATGAGCATATTGAAGATATACCTGAACTGGTCGAATATTATGTCACCCGGTTTAGTGAGAAGGAGGATTTGCCTTATCGCCATTTAGGTGTGGCGGGGCAAAATATGATTCGTAATCATTCCTGGAAAGGTGGGTTGACTGAGCTTAAATCCGTGTTAAAACAAATTTTGTCGAATAGTGATGATGACAATGTTGAACTGGCTGAAATTCAGAGTTCTCTGCAGTTATCACGTCAGACATTAGATGAAAACTCACCTAATGTTTTGAAACTGTCGATTAATCTTGACTTGGATATGCGTGAAGCACGTGAATATTTTGAACGAAAATTTCTTAGTAAACAACTAGAGTTGTGCGGATTTAATGTGTCTGAGCTGGCACGTAAAATTGGACAGGAACGTACAAATCTTTATCGAAAACTAAAGTCTCTGGGACTGCAAACAAAAAAATAAAATGAATATAATTATTCTTGGGGCCGGTCAGGTTGGCTCTTCTGTTGCTACTGAACTTGCTAAAGAAGACAGTAATGAAATAACGGTCATCGATGTTGATCAAAGCATATTGTCAGATTTGCAGGATCACCTGGATTTACGAACGATTTGTGGCAATGGCTCTTACCCCAGTGTGTTGAAACAGGCCGGAGCCGATGATGCTGATATGCTGATTGCTCTGACCAATAGCGACGAAATAAATATGGTGGCCTGCCAGATTTGTCACACCCTGTTTCATACCCCAACAAAAATAGCACGCATTCGTTCTCAGGAATACATGCAAAAACAGCAGTTATTCGGTGAAGGTTCGATACCTGTCGATGTCACTATCAGTCCGGAAAACCTGGTTACAGAATATATTCATCACTTAATTGAGCACCCCAGTGCCTTGCAGGTGCTGGATTTTGCCGGGGGTAAAGTTCAGCTAGTGGCAGTAAAGGCTTATCACGGTGGCCCACTGGTGGGGCATGAATTGAAAACCATACGCCAGCATATTCCCGGAGTGGATATGCGTGTCGCCGCTATTTTTCGTCAGGGTGAATCGTTACCACCGACTGCGAATTGTGTGATTGAAGTTGATGACGAAGTGTTTTTTGTCGCGGCCAGAAAGCATATACGAACAGTTATTTCAGAATTGCGTAAACTTGATAAACCGATTAAGCGAGTGATGCTGGCGGGTGGTGGCACCATTGGTGGCCAGTTAGCGGCAATTCTGGAGAAAGATTATCAGGTCAAGGTGATCGAAACGAATTTACAGCGTACAAATCAACTCGCTGGTGAACTACATTCTTCTATTGTGTTACATGGTGATGCGGCTAATCCTGATTTGCTGATGGAAGAAAATATCGAATCGATGGACGTGTTCTGCGCGTTGACCAATGATGATGAAGCTAACATTCTGTCAGCGATGCTGGCTAAACGCCTGGGCGCTCGTAAAGTTATGTCTTTGATTAACCGTCCTGCTTATGTTGAGCTGGTGGAAAGTGGATTGATTGATATTGCTCTTTCTCCGCACCAGGTAACCATTGGTGCCATGCTGGCGCATATACGTCGTGGGGATGTGGTTGCTGTTCATGCTCTCAGGCGAGGTTCTGCAGAAGCTATAGAAGCAATCGCTCATGGGGATAGGAAATCATCTAAAGTTGTCGGGCGTAGACTTGAAGAGTTGAAGCTTCCTAAAGGAACTACAATTGGAGCCATAGTGCGAGGTAAAGAGGTTTTAATTGCTCACCATGACATCGTTATAGAATCTGAAGATCATGTTATTTTGTTTATTACCAATAAACGAGATGTCAGCAAGGTAGAAAAACTGTTCCATCCTGACATTACTTTCTTTTGATTTTAGCCTGAATTAACCCATGCAATTACTCGTTATTATTAGAATACTTGGCCTGTTGCTGATGGTGTTCAGCACCACCATGTTGCCCCCGGTACTGGTAGACTGGATCTATCAGGAAAATGCATCTGCCCCATTTTTGAATGCTTTTGTGTTAATTCTAATCGGTGGGTTTGTATTGTTTCTACCTGTTCGAAAATATAAAAAAGACCTGAGGCTGAGGGATGGTTTTATGGTCGTGGTCATGTTCTGGTTCGTGTTGGGTTCTGCAGGAGGTCTACCTCTTTACCTGTCAGAAGCTAATGAACTGTCTATCACCGATGCAGTTTTTGAGTCGATATCGGGTTTAACGACTACGGGTGCTACGGTCATTGTCGGGCTTGATGATCTGCCGCACTCTATATTATTTTATCGTCAGTTTCTGCAATGGTTAGGCGGCATGGGTATCATTGTATTGGCCGTAGCTGTTTTGCCTATGTTGGGAATAGGGGGCATGCAGTTATACCGTGCCGAAACACCCGGGCCGGTTAAAGATACTAAACTTACCCCTAGAATTACCGAAACAGCAAAAGCTCTATGGTACATTTATTTGGGCTTAACCATTAGTTGCGGGGTGGCTTACTGGTTAGCGGGAATGAATGCTTTTGATGCTATTTCACATGCTTTTTCAACGGTTGCTATTGGTGGCTTCTCTACCCACGATGCCAGTATGGGGTATTTTAATAATAGAGGTATTGAGTTGATAGCTATTGTTTTTATGCTGCTATCCGGGGTTAATTTTGCACTTCATTTTGCAGCTTTACGACATAGAAGATTAACGCCTTATCTTAAAGATGCTGAATTCGGTACTTATATTATGGTGCTGTCGGTAGTGAGTGTGATCACTATTAGCTATCTGTACATGACGCAGACATTTACCTCGCCGGTAGAAAGTCTTATAGAGGGATTGTTTCAAGTCGTGTCTATCGGCACCACAACCGGTTTCACCACTCAGGAATATTACACCTGGCCGGGTTTTTTACCGGTGTTATTGCTGTACGTTAGCTTTATTGGAGGCTGTGCTGGCTCGACCGGTGGTGGCATCAAGGTTATACGTATTCTTTTACTGGTTAAGCAGGGCATGCGTGAACTTCGCAGGCTGGTCCATCCTTCGGCTCAGTTTGCGGTAAAGATTGGGCGTAAACCGGTGCCAGATAAAGTTATTGAAGCCGTTTGGGGGTTCTTTGCTGCTTATTTTGCGATATCGGCTTTGATGATTTTGTTACTGATGGCATCCGGCCTAAATCAGGATACTGCTTTTTCTGCGGTGGCGGCCTGTCTGAATAATCTCGGTCCGGGGCTGGATGAAGTGGGGCAAAATTTTGCATCCATCAATGACTTTGCCAAATGGGTATTATGTCTGGCCATGTTGTTAGGTCGGCTGGAAATTTTTACCCTGTTAGTATTGTTGACTCCCGGCTTCTGGCGCAAATAAGTTTGGGTATATGTGTTTTTTCTGAGTCAGCTAGCAAGATATGTGAACTTTTTCTGTAAAGGTTTGTTTCATAGGTGACTCAGATCTAGTTATCATTCAAGTTTCTGGTTTTATGGTGGATAAGCTTACCTGAATAATGTAACTTATGTTTACTGTTAATGCTTATCAAAAGACAAACTGTAGTAGTGATTTTGGGTGATGTCGAATTTTAGTACGGGTAATATATCGCTGTTTAATAAATTTAGCCTGCTGTGGAACCGGCTGATTCCGGGCTGGGCTGAACGAAAAATTTCTTCACAATTATTCCTGTTTAATACTCAAAAGAAAAAACTAAATAAAATACCTAAAGGGTTTAAGCAAGATATAGTCAAAACTCCTGACGGTGATATAAATATTTACCAGATAGGCAGGGGGCCAACAGTTGTTTTTGTACATGGATGGGGTGGTGGTTCATATCAGTTTTTATCATTAATGAGAGGGCTGAAAGCATGTGGTTTTACAGCTCTAGCCTTCGATCACCTTGGGCATGAAAATAGTGAAAACAAACCTGCAACAATTCAGCAGTTAATTAAGACCACAAATTTTATTTTAAATCTGGTTAAAAAAAATTACCGTGAAGGACTGTATGCGGTTGTAGGGCATGACATTGGTTGTATGGTAATAACCAGTGCTAAACCAGCTTTGATCAAAGATTTACCATTATTTCTAATATCACCAATTTTTAATTACAAACTCCACTTTCTCAGGAAATTGAGTAAGTTAAACTTACATCCTGAAATTTTAAAACAATATGCTTCCCAGTTTGTCGGGAACTATGAAAAGGAGTACGCCCGGCTAGAGTTAGCGCATAATCTGGAGAAATACAGCGATGTATCTGTCATCGCTCACGATACATCAGACACAATATCGCCTGTTTCGGATTCGATAAAATTCTGTACCAAATTTCCTATCACTAAATTACTTGTTACCAAAGAACTGGATCATGACAGGGTGATCAGTTCTGAGTCTGTCTGGCAGGAATTGAAGTCACACCTCAATTATGAAGATACCACCATTAACTTTTCGAAAATTGTTCTAAAAGAGCTTTCAAGATAAGTGTTTGAGTTAGTTATTAATCATATTGTTTTCATGCAATGACTGATTAAAATTCTGGTAATCCTTCACTCATCAAAGGCTTAATGGTGGTTAATATGGTTTGTAATGTATTTGGGTAGTTGGCTTCCTGGGCGGCCAATAACTCTTTCATGTGTTGCCGTTGAGTTGGTTTTGCAAAACAGGCTGGGCAATTATCTTCGATGACGGGTAAATGTGACTCATCAGCGAATTTTCGTAGTTGATGTTCACGTGTATACACAAAAGGACGGATAATTCTGATATCTCGCTCATCATTTATATAATGCGCTTTCATGGTTTTCAATTTACCGCCGTGCAGTGCTGACATTAAAAAACTTTCGGCCAGATCATCTAAGTGCTGACCCAAAGCTAAAACATTGTAGTTATTTTCTCGTGCTGTTTTGTACATCAATCCTCGTCGCATGCGAGAGCAAAATGCACAAAATGAATCTTTTTGCATGTGCTTGTCGGCCATCTCCACAATAGGTTCACTTATATAATGGTATTCCAGATTAAGGCTTTGCATGTAATGTTTAAGTGGGGAAGGGTCAAAGTCATCACTCTGAGGGTCGATGGTAATGACTCCCAGCTCAAAAAATATCGGGGCATGTCGTTTAAAGTGCATTAGAGCATGTAGTAAAGATAATGAATCTTTTCCGCCAGACACCGCAACCAGAATACGATCATCAGGCCTAATCATCTTAAAATCAGCGATAGCTTTTCCGCTCAGGTGTAATAATTTTTTGGGAGGTTTTACGAACATGTCAGAAAAAATGGGTAACGAAGTGACATGATAGAGTGTCGAACCGGCAAGTGCTACTCCTGCTCAATCACTAGTACCAGGCTTTAGTCAAATCACAGGCAAAAAAAAGCCTCAATCGAGTCCTTGACTGAGGCTGTGTTGACCGTCCTGGTCGATGATTGACTTAATTTTACATCCCTGAGATAGTGCCTTCCTGAGCAAGCGATCCTGCTTTATGGGTAATTTCCTTTTTAGGCTCTATCCCTAGAACGTAGGCATATGATTGCATGTCCTAATGAATGGAACTAGCGCCTTTTGCGCTTCTTTGTGTAGGTCAATATCAATAATAAATGTAGGATAAATCCTACAGGGAACTTTTATCATGTTATTTCCAGCGATCCAGCCGACTCGAACTATGTATATTCAGGTTTCAGCTGATCATGAACTATATATTGAAGAATGTGGCAAAGCAGATGGTGTACCTATCGTATTTTTACACGGGGGACCGGGTGGCAGTTGTGAACCGGCACATCGTCGTTATTATGATCCAGAGCGTTACCGCATTATTCTGTTTGACCAAAGGGGCTGCGGGAAATCACGACCTCATGCCAGCCTGGAAAATAATACAACTCAGGATTTGATTGATGACCTGGAGAAAATTCGAGAGCACCTGGAGATCGATAAATGGGTAGTTTTTGGTGGTTCCTGGGGCTCTACTCTTGCGCTTGCCTATGCTGAGGCTCACGTAGACAGGGTGTTAGGCCTGGTGTTGCGCGGTATATTTTTATGTCGTCAGCAAGATGTTGACTGGTTTTATCAGGGAGGGGCGGCTCGCTTATTTCCCGATGCCTGGCAAGACTTTATAGCGCCAATACCTGAAAATGAAAGGTCAGATTTAGTAACGGCATACCATAAACGACTAACCAGTGATAATGAACTTGAACGAATGGCGGCAGCAAAAGCCTGGTCAATCTGGGAGGGTAGTACTGCAACACTAAGGAAAAATAGCGCAGTTATTGATTATTTCTCAGACCCTCATATTGCTTTAAGCATTGCTCGAATTGAATGCCATTATTTTATCAATAATAGTTTCTTTGAAGAAAATCAATTACTGGAAAATGCTTACAAATTGAAACATATACCGGGTTTTATTGTGCATGGGCGTTATGACGTCATCTGTCCGATTGATCAGGCTTTTGCACTGCATGATAAGTGGCCTAATGCTCAGTTAAAAGTCATTGCTGATGCCGGGCATGCAGTTTCAGAGGAAGGCATAGTAAAAGCCCTGGTGGAGAGTACTAATACTATGTTGCGTCTTCTTGAATGATTGTATTATTGCAACGAGTCAGGCAGGCGCGGGTTGAAGTTGAAAAGCAGATTGTTGGGCAGATAAATCAGGGTTTACTGGTTTTTGTGGGTTTTGAGCCTGAAGATAATGAAACTGTTGTCTCGCGCATGTTGGAGCGTTTGTTGAACTACCGTGTTTTTGCTGACCAGGATGATAAAATGAATTTGTCTGTACGTGATATTCAGGGAGGACTGCTACTGGTGCCGCAATTTACCCTCGCGGCAAATACTACTAAAGGAAGGCGGCCTAGTTTCACGTCGGCAGCTGCACCTGAAAAGGGGCTGGACTTGTTTGAATATTTGCTGGGACAGGCTGTTGAAAAGCATGAAACAGTTTCGAGCGGGCGTTTTGGGGCTGATATGCAGGTACATTTACAAAATGATGGTCCAGTGACCTTTTTGCTGAAATAGCAAAATATAAAGTTGGAGAAGTTAATAATGCAGAAAGTGATATATTTATTTTTAGTTTTTTTATCTGTTTCAGTTCAGGCTGCTGATCTGGAGCGTGAAAAGCGCCTGATGAATCAGATAGTTGATGCCATTATGGACGGTGATGCTGAAATGCTAACGGCTGATGGGCATGAGTTTTTAACTATTTACACGGAAGCTGATGAACCAAAGGGAGCGGTTCTTGTTATGCACGGGCGTGGATTTCACCCGGATTGGGCTGATGCAATTAACCCGTTAAGAGTGGGCTTAGTGGATCATGGCTGGAATACACTGTCGATTCAATTGCCAGTGCTGGAAAAATCAGCCAAATTTTATGATTATATCCCTGTCTTCGATGAAGCAACCCCACGTATTGATGCAGCTATAGATTTTTTGCAGCAGCAGGGCAATAAAAAAATAATTATCATCGCTCATAGTTGTGGTGCCCACATGGCCATGCAATATATTCGAAATAAGGGGGAATCCCGGTTTGATGCATTTGTAGGAATAGGCATGGGTGCAACTGATTATAAACAACCCATGTTGAAGCCATTTCCACTGGATACCATGAAAAAACCTGTTCTTGATGTATATGGTGGTGATGATTATCCGGCAGTGCAAAGGTTGGCCGCTATTCGTGCGCAGCAAATGCAGGATGAAGGCAATGAATTATCTACCCAAAAAATTGTACCGGTTGCCAATCATTATTTTACGGATATGGGCGAACCTCTGGTTGAAGTGATCGCAGAATGGCTGGAAAAGTTATAAAACAAATAAAATGAATTGATATGGGGCTGTATTTTTGCCGCCTGCCAGCTTATTATCTGCCTCCAGTTTTTTTAGTTGTGTTGAAATATGTCAGAACGTACTGCAACTGTTACTCGTAATACGCTTGAAACCCAGATTAGTGTAAGCGTTAATCTGGATGGAACAGGCCAATCAAAATTCGATACCGGAATTCCATTTCTGGAACACATGCTGGAGCAAATCTCCCGCCATGGTCTGGTAGATCTTGAAATTACCGCGAAAGGTGATTTACATATTGATGATCACCACACAGTCGAAGATATTGGTATTACGCTGGGACAGGCTTTTGCTAAAGCACTTGGCGATAAAAAAGGTATTCAACGTTACGGTCATGCCTATGTGCCACTAGATGAAGCGTTATCAAGAGTCGTCATAGATTTTTCCGGGCGTCCAGGCATTGAATATCGTGTAGATTTCCCACGTGCAAAAATCGGTAGTTTTGATGTGGATCTTTTTCATGAGTTTTTTCAGGGGTTCATTAATCATGCGCTGGCTACATTGCACATCGATAACCTGCACGGTAAAAATGCTCACCATATTGCAGAAACAATCTTCAAGGCATTCGGCAGGGCTATTCGTCTTGCGATGAGTGCCGATGAGCGTATGGCTGGTGTAATTCCTTCTACCAAAGGAAGTTTATAGCACCATGCAAACTATCGCAGTGATCGACTATGGCATGGGAAACCTGCATTCGGTAACCAAAGCACTTGAGCATGTTGTTGATGAAAATCAGAAAGTTATTTTAACGTCGTCACCAAAGGTAGTTGCAGAGGCTGATAAAGTGGTTTTCCCTGGTCAGGGTGCAGCACGTGATTGCATGTTGGCTATCGATGAACATGGTTTACGTGAAACAGTGCAGCAAGCCGCAAAAAATAAACCCTTTCTGGGAATATGCATGGGTATGCAGGTTTTGGTGCATGCCAGTGAAGAAAATGGCGGGACAGATTGTCTTGCCTTATATCCAGGTGAAGTCAGGTATTTTGGGGATCACCTTGTTGATGAAAATGGTGAACGACTAAAGGTGCCTCATATGGGCTGGAACCAGGTGTCGCAGACCCGGTCGCACCCGCTCTGGCATAAAATTGCTGATAACAGCCGATTTTACTTCGTGCATAGTTACTATCTCGAAACAGAAGCTCCTGATCTTGAAATAGGGCATTGTGTCTATGGTGAACCATTTACCTGTGCCATCGCCAGAGATAATGTATTTGCGATGCAATGTCATCCAGAAAAAAGTGCAGATGCAGGTTTGCAATTATTAACAAATTTTACCCGGTGGGATGGGGAAGCATGAATTTAATTCCAGCAATAGATTTAAAGCATGGGCAATGTGTCCGATTACGTCAGGGGCGTATGGAAGAAAGCACGGTATTTTCTGATGATCCTGTCTCAATGGCGGGTAAATGGGTTGATCATGGTGCAAAACGGTTACACCTGGTAGATCTGGATGGGGCATTTCAGGGAGAACCCGTTAATGCTGATGTGATAGAAAATATAACTGCAGCTTACCCGTATTTACCGATCCAAATTGGTGGTGGAATTCGCACTATCGAAACGGTTGAAGCTTATCTGGCCGCTGGAGTTGAGTACGTTATTATTGGAACCCAGGCAGTGAAAAAGCCGGAATTTGTTACAGAGCTATGCGTTGAATTTCCCGGACATGTCATTGTTGGTATTGATGCTAAGAATGGTATGGTTGCAGTTCAGGGGTGGGCTGAAGAGTCCGATCACTCTGCTGAGCATTTGGCTCAAAAATTTGAAGACCAGGGCGTTTCAGCCATTGTTTATACTGATATTAGTCGAGACGGCATGATGCAGGGCGTGAATGTGGAGGCGACCAGATTAATGGCCGAATCTATTTCTATTCCGGTTATAGCTTCAGGTGGAGTAACAAATATCGATGATATTAAACACTTAAATAAAGTCAAAGATTCCGGTATTGAAGGAGTGATTATCGGTCGTGCTTTGTACGAAGGTACTATTGATTTGGGTGATGCTCAAACTTATATAGACAGCCACTGATATGGGTCTGGCGAAACGAATAATTCCCTGTCTCGACGTTGATAATGGTCGAGTGGTGAAAGGCGTTAAATTTGTCGAAATCCGTGATGCGGGCGATCCGGTGGAAAATGCCCGGCGTTATAACCTGGAAGGTGCTGACGAAATAACCTTCCTTGATATTACGGCAAGTTCAGATAACCGTGACACCATGGTACATATGGTGGAAGCCGTTGCCAGTGAAGTGTTTATACCTTTAACGGTAGGCGGAGGCATACGCGAAGTTGCGGATGTAAGAAGAATGTTAAATGCCGGGGCTGATAAGGTAGGCATTAATACAGCAGCAATTTTCAATCCGGATTTTGTTAAGCAGGCGGCTGACCGTTTTGGATCACAATGTATTGTAGTAGCGGTGGATGCGAAAAAGGTTAGTCAACCTGATGAAGATAATCGCTGGGAAATTTTTACCCACGGTGGACGTAAAGGCACCGGCATAGATGCGCTAGAATGGGTCTGTAAAATGGATGAATACGGGGCAGGAGAAATTTTGCTCACCAGTATGGATAGAGATGGCACCAAGCAGGGCTTTGATAATGAATTAACTCGGCTGGTATCTGAATCTGTTAAGATTCCGGTTATTGCATCGGGTGGTGTTGGAACATTGCAGCACATGGCTGATGGTGTTCTCAAAGGTAAGGCCGATGCCGTACTTGCAGCCAGTATTTTCCATTTTGGAGAATATCGTATTGGCGAAGTGAAGAGTTACATGAAATCTCAGGGAATCGAGGTTCGTGATTAATGGGGCGGGATTTGGAAATAACTATCCTTGATGAAATAAAGTGGGATTCTGACGGGCTGGTGCCTGCAATTGCTCAAGATGCAGAATCTGGTGAAGTGTTAATGGTAGCCTGGATGAACCGTGAATCTCTGGCGTTAACCATAGAAAAAAATCGTGCTGTTTACTGGTCACGTTCACGCCAGAAAATCTGGTTTAAAGGTGAAGAATCCGGGCATGTACAGCAATTAAAAGAAATTCGAATCGACTGTGATGCAGATGTATTGCTGTTGCAGGTAACACAAGTAGGTGGTATCGCCTGCCACACTGGCCGTAAACGCTGTTTTTATCGAGTGTATAAAAGTGCTGAGTGGCAAACCGATGAAGCGGTGTTGAAAGACCCCGGTGATATTTATAGTTAAATATCACCACGAAGCTCACGAAGGACACGAAGATCTACTGGTTATGATGCTAGTATTTGATCTTGATCTCTAACTAATGGATAAAAAAAGGGTCTTTGGAATTGCAGAATTATTACAAAGAATGTGCTTAAATACGAAAACCTTCGTGCTCTTCGTGAGCTTCGTGGTGAAAACTAAATATTTAATAAGAATAGCGAATGAGTGATGATATACTTTTACGTTTGATGGACGTTCTGGAGTCGCGTAAGCAGGCTGATCCGGATTCATCTTATGTGTCCAGCCTTTATCACAAAGGTCTTGATACCATTTTAAAAAAAATCGGTGAAGAATCTGCCGAAACTATTATCGCCGGTAAAGGTGGTGATGAAAAACAAATAGTCTATGAAATGGCTGATCTGTGGTTTCATAGTCTGGTTTTGCTGGCACATAAAGGATTATCCGCTGAGCAGGTACTGAATGAGCTGGATCGACGCTTTGGTTTGTCCGGGCTGGAAGAAAAGGCATCCAGGAAAGATAAGTAAGAGACTGCAAAGAGTAGTCACACAATAGAATCTGCCCAATATGATTGAGTAGATGTAAATAGAAAATTTTAAAGAGGTGTAATATGGGTTTTGGTGGAATAAGTATCTGGTCATTATTATTGATACTGGCAATTGTTGTTTTATTATTTGGCACTAAAAAGCTGCGTAACGTTGGCGGAGATCTTGGTGGGGCCATTCGTAGCTTTAAAAAATCAATAAAGGATGAAGATCAGGCTCATGCTAAAACTGATATGTCTGACAGCAAAAACGAAGGCAATGTCATCGAAGGCAAAGCCACTGAAGAAAAAGATAAAGTCTAACTTAAAGATTTACTGTTATGTTTGATATGGGTTTTGCCGAGATGATGATCATCGGCATCGTGGCACTTTTGGTCATTGGGCCGGAGCGACTACCATCTGTTGCCAGAAAAGCAGGGGCTTATGTTGCTAAAGTAAAGCGCTTTATAACAAACGTGAAATCTGATGTTGAGCGTGAATTTCGCACTGATGAATTGCAGCAGATGTTAAAACAGCAGCAGGAAGAATTAAGTTCATTGAAAGATATCGTCAATGAAACTAAGAAGGATGTTGATCTGGGCTCAATTGAGAAATCACTCAGAGATTCAGGGGAAGAAGTCATGTCGGATTATAATTCTATGTCAGATTCAGATACATCAAAAAATGATGAGCCCCAGGCAGAAAAAATAAGTTCATAATGACGCAACAAGAAGAACAAAAAAAAGACAATGTAGAGTCCTCTGCTATGGGCCTGATGTCTCACCTGGTCGAACTACGTGATCGTCTATTACGAGTCGTTATTTCTGTATTGGCCATCTTTTTATGCCTGTTCTACTGGGCAAATGATATCTATACCTACCTTGCCGGACCTTTAACCCGGCATTTACCTGAAGGCACACAGATGATCGCGATTGATGTCGCATCACCTTTTTTAACGCCTTTTAAACTGGTATTAATGTTGTCGGTATTTCTGGCAATGCCTTTTATTCTGTATCAAATCTGGGGTTTTGTAGCACCCGGATTATATAAACATGAAAAACGCCTGGCAGGACCTTTGTTAGCAGCCAGTATAGTGCTTTTTTATTGTGGCATGCTGTTTGCGTTTTATATCGTCTTTCCACTGGTATTCGGGTTCTTTACCTCGGTTGGGCCAGAAATGGTTGCGATTTCTACCGATATCGGTCGATACCTCGACTTTGTTATTTCATTATTTTTTGGTTTCGGGTTGGCCTTTGAAGTTCCAATAGCCACTATTTTACTGGTCGCCATGGGTATGACGACTCCCGATCAGTTAGCTGAAAAGCGCCCTTATGTCATCGTAGGTGCTTTTGTGATGGGTATGCTACTGACTCCACCGGATATTATTTCTCAGGTATTGCTGGCAGTTCCTATCTGGATTTTATTTGAAAGCGGGGTTGTCGCTTCTCGAATGATTTTTGCCGAGCGCTTGCAGAAAGATGCTGAACAGGCTGCTCAAGATAAAGCTGATGAGGCGGAGGAAGAAAGTTCAATGGGTGGAGATGATTACGAGGTTGTGAATGATCCCGCTGATACGAGCCAGAGTTCTGGGCATGAAGAATATGAACCATTGACCGATGCGGAAATGGAAGCCGAGATGGATCGAATTGAAGAAGGTGAAGATGATGATGAAGACGATGGTGCTTACGTGGAAACAGCATCTACCGACTCCGATACTTCTAAAAAAGTAAATAAAAAAACTAAGAAGAAAAAAACTAAGCAATCAAAAAAGAAAGGTAAAGGTTCGTCCACGGCTGAAGATTCCGGGTCCTAAAGCCTCCAGCTAATCTTTTTGTTGTTTTTCCTTCAAGTCTGACAAAACAGGCCGATAACTGTACTAACTAACAACAGTTATCGGTTTATGAAGCTTATCCTCCTATTACTTTTATGCTGTGTTTATCCTCAGGGCTATGCTGCAGAACTATTTGGCGTTGCTTTAACCGGCGCAACCCAGGGTAAATTGCGAGATGCCGTTAAGAAGGCAGGCATAAAACTGGTTCAGCAGTCAGGAAAAGATACCTTTTATGATGTTTATAAGGGGGACTCTGTTTTACATAAAGCAGACCATTTATATCTGGGCTTTGTGAAAAAAGATAAAAAGTTTGCCTTTGCCGAATATGAGTTTTCGGGCTTGAAGCAACCTGTATTGTTAAATAAATTGAATAAAAAATATGGTTTGGCAAATTTGGTCAAAGGGAAATTTATAACGGACAGCAGTTACTCCTGGGTTTCAAAAGGTATTCAGATCACTCTTTACCAGGATTGGAGAGCCTACAAAACACGCCTTATCTACTTTAATCCTACTGCTTTGATGCAACTCAGAAGCGAGCAAAAGCTGTTCGATATCACCTCAAACCAACAGGTTGCAGTCTATCTGGAGAAGGCCTATTAATTCAGTTGTAAGAATATTAAAGCCGGTTTTTTGAAAACTTTAGACCGCTTGTCCGAAAAAAATGCAATATATCCATGAAACGTGGCTAATGCACGTCGTGTTAAGTCCTGTTTTGCTACACTCTAAGTACGATTAATTTAATAATGCTTATTCTTAGGCAAATTTTATGGATATTTCAGGTGTAGCAAACAGTGCCTATACTGGAGTCCAGACTCAGTTACAGCGATTTGATGAAAATGTAAATAAAATTGCCAGTACTGAAGCTGCTGCCGGTAGAGACACCAGTACTCAGGATCGTGCTTTGGTTGAACAGACCGAAATTGTATCCAGTCTGCAGGCTAATGCTCGCTCATTGCAGGCGGCAGGTGAACGCATCGGTACATTGCTGGATGTGAAAGCCTGATATGAGACAGGTTAAACGTGATGTTAATAAACAGCTTATCTTCACCGTTACCTTCTCAAGTTAAATCCCCTGAACCATTCGGTTCAAAACAGCCCCTTGCTAACGATAAAGAACAACCTCAACAAAGTTCATCTTCAACCGAAGAGTCAGATACTGAAAATGCAAAAACTGATCAACAGGCAACAGTTTCTGAGCAAAGAGTATTACA
This sequence comes from Gammaproteobacteria bacterium, assembly GCA_018669845.1. Lineage (GTDB taxonomy): Bacteria > Pseudomonadota > Gammaproteobacteria > JACNJF01. The sequence goes on from JABHSO010000193.1 coordinate 29,619, forward strand.
GGAATTAAAAATCAGGGATCGTGAAGTCAGAGCTCATGAAATGGCACATGTTTCTGTGGGTGGACGGTATGTCACTTCGGGTGCGCAATTCAGTTATGAAAAAGGTACAGATGGCCAGTTATATGCAGTTGCTGGAGAAGTAGGCATAGATACTTCTAAAATTCCTGGAGATCCCCGGGCCACCCTGTTAAAGGCTCAGATTGTTGCCCGAGCAGCGATGGCACCTGCTGACCCTTCTTCTCAGGATCGAAATGTTGCAGCTCAGGCGGCAGTTTTAATTCAACAGGCCAGATTTGATCTTGCTGCGCTTTTATCTGAAACACCAGATAAGGATGCAGGGCGATACATTGATGCATTCGTCTGAGCTCATAACAATTCACTCAGAAATAATGTTTTAGTAATAATCTTCTATACTCAAATAAGCCAGGTTACTTTAGCTAAGATTAAAGAACCATTGGCACTGGACGATATATTAGTACAGCCTTTAAAGCAGATAAAAACTAAAACGATGCCAAATTTACTGATAAAACACAAAATATGGGTGGGGTTCGCCTTTTTACTCATCCTGTTATTGATCAATGCCGGGATATCCCTGTATAGCCTGAGTGGTACTAAAAAGACCGTAAACATCCTGGTAGAGGAATCCCAGCCTCTGGTTCTTGCTGCTCACCAGTTCAATGGTCATATGGCACAGGCATCTGCATCCCTCGGTACTTATTTGCTGACTAAAAATGATAAGCAGCGACAGACCTATCAGAACTCCCTTTATGAAGCAGGAGAAAGTTTGGGTTCTATGGCTAACATGGAAAAAGTTAAAAGCTCGGATGGTTTGATGTCGGCATTAGCAGTATTACGGCAAGGGTTTGATAAGTTTAAGAGTTTTGAAGAGCAAATTTTATTTTTCGCTAAAAATAACCTTGAAAATGAAATTGCACTTGCCTATTCATCAGAAGAAATTAATCCAGTATCAAATATTATCTTAAGTTCATTAACCACTATGATTGCTTCTGAAGAAGAGGAAGATGATGTGTCGGCTGAAAGAAATGTCTGGTTGAACACCCTTCATGATATTCGTTATAACTATTCTAAAATGATGAACTCGACCCGTCTGTATCTGAATGAGCCTTTACCAGCAGCTAGAGAAAATATGGTTAATAGTCTAGATTTTGTAAGATTGTTAATTAATAAACTGGATCAGTTTGAGGAATTTTATAATTTTGAACAGGAAGAAGGTGTCGTCATACTGAAAGAAAATTTCCTACTATATGATAAGAATTTGAAAATCATGATGGAAAAAAATGAAAGTAACAAAAGACGTATGGATATTTATTTACTGAATGAAGAAATTTTACCCCTTCTGAAACGTATGCAGGATGATATTGATGATCTTGTTTATGAAGAATCTAAGGTTATGAAGGTAAGTAGTGATGAGTTGCTAATTGCTGTAGATACCGGATTTAAAGCCCAGGTCATGTTGACGATTATTGGTTTAGTACTGGGTATAGGAGTTGCTTTTGTCATCAGTAAAATGGTAACTGTTCCACTCAGTCAAACCGTTCAGGCTTTGCAGGAGGCGGCAGAGGGTGATGGTGACTTAACACGTCGGCTGAAAGTTAAATCTAAAGATGAATTAGGTGATTTGGCTGAAGCGTTCAATAAGTTTTCTATAAAACTCCAGTCGCTGATGCAGGATGTGGCAGGTTGTAGCTCTCAATTAATAAGCTCAGCAGAGAATATGAACCTGGTTGTGTCGAGTACAAAATCTGATATCCACAAGCAGAATGAGCAAATTGATCTGATTACCGGGGCTATAGAGTCAATGGTTGAAAAAGTTCAGAATGTGGCTGGGCATAGTAGCCAGGCTGCAGAGTTGGCTGAACAAACTAACCAGAACTCAATTGAAGGTAATAATATTGTCAACCTGTCGTTAAAATCCAGTAATGAACTTGCTCAGGATGTTGATCAGGCCGCTTTAGTGATTAATGAGTTGGAAGCAGATGTTGAGTCCATTAGTGGTGTGCTGGATGTTATTCGGGAAATTGCAGATCAAACTAATTTACTGGCATTGAATGCGGCAATAGAAGCTGCAAGGGCTGGAGAGCAGGGCCGGGGTTTTGCTGTTGTGGCTGATGAAGTCAGGACACTAGCTTCGCGAACTCAGGATTCAACAGCTGAAATACAAAGTATGATCCAGCGTTTACAGTCAGGCTCTCGACAGGCTGTTGCAGTTATGTCAAATGGTAAAGAAAAGGCAAATACCGGTTTGGAGCAGGCTCGACTTGCAGGTGACTCACTGGGAAAAATAACCACTGCAGTGGAAGGCATGTTGAATATGAATAAAGGAATTTCAAGTGCGTCTGAAGAACAGGGAGAGACGGTAAGTCAGATTAGTTTAAATGTTTCAGCGATTAATCAACTCTCAGTTAAGACAGCTGAAAGTTCAAATGTAGTAGCAGATACTGGACATCAGGTTAATGAATTGGCTACACAATTACAGAACTTAATCAGTCAGTTTAAGGTTTGATTTTAGAATCGGGGTGGTTGCTGTTGAGTCCGTCTGGTCAGGAAAGCTGACATGGCAGCTGCTTATGGGCTCCAAATATAAGGATTTTAGTGTATAATGGTAATCTGTTATAGCTTACCTAAAGTAGGAAATTGAATGCCAGAAGCGAGATCCGTCCCGCGTAGACCCTCCGTACTGATCATACTCGATGGATTCGGCTTGAATCCGAGTAAAGTCAACAACGCTGTTATCGAAGCAAAGACCCCCAATTTTGACCGATATTTTTCATCATATTCGCATATTGCGCTGGAAGCATCCGGAGCAGGTGTTGGTTTGCCTGTAGGGCAAATGGGTAATTCAGAAGTAGGGCATATGACCATCGGTTGTGGCAGTGTTGTTAAGCAGGATCTGGTCCGAATTGATGAAGCTATTGAGAATAAAAGTTTTTTTAAAAACCCTGCTTTTTTAGGCGCTCTGGAGCGATGCAAAGTAACTGATCGCCCAATGAACCTGATTGGTCTGTTGTCTGATGGTGGTGTGCATAGCCACATAAATCATTTGTTGGCACTGATTAAACTGTGTTCAAAGCACCACGTAACTCCGCAGGTGCATTTAATTACTGATGGCCGTGATGCTCCACCTAAATCAGCGATGAATTATATTCCTGATATTGAACTTGCCCTCTCAGAATACGGTGGAGTTATTGGCACGGTGTCTGGTCGTTATCATACGATGGATAGAGATCGTCG
>JABHSO010000140.1 GCA_018669845.1 Gammaproteobacteria bacterium
AAAATATTTACCCGGTGCATCAGGAATTTCGAAACCCCAGTACGGAGCATTACGAGAAATATCCCAGTCACGCAGGCCGTCTTCTAGCCATTCGTCCATCTTATTCGCAATTTCTTTCTGGATATGACCGGCACGTGTCCATTCCTTTAACATATCGGAATAATCACCGAGCTTGAAAAAATATTGCTCGGAATCTTTTTCAATAGGCGTTTCACCTGTCACTACTGATTTAGGGTTTTTCAGTTCAGTTGGGTCATAGGTGGCACCACAAACTTCACAGTTATCACCGTATTGATCAGCAGCTCCACAGTTTGGGCATTCACCCTTGATAAAACGATCAGGCAGAAACATTTCTGCTTTGGGGTCATAAGATTGTGAAATAGTACGAGTCGCAATATGACCTGCGGCTTTTACCTGGTTATAAATATAAGTCGCAAAATATTTATTTTCTTCAGAATGAGTACTGTGAAAGTTATCAAAGCCAATCTGGAAATCAGCAAAATCAGCTTCATGTTCAAGCTTCATTTTGTCGATTAATTCCTGAGGTGTAATGCCTAGTTTTTGTGCGCTAAGCATGATAGGAGTTCCATGAGCATCATCTGCACAAACATAAATACATTCATTTCCTTGTAATTTTTGGTAGCGTACCCATATGTCAGTCTGTGTATATTCCACCATATGGCCTATATGAACAGGGCCATTGGCATAAGGAAGTGCACTGGTAACAACGATTTTGCGCTTATTGGTCTGGGTTGTGGAGCTCATGTAATCTACAAATCTGAATGAATAAAGGTGCTATTTTATGTGCTGTATCAACGCCTGTATAGGGTCAGTTTGAATAACCTACTAAATCCCTCGGAAATAAAAGGTTAAATATTAGCTAAAGCTAATGTAGAATACGGCGCTCACTACGAATAACCTGTTGAAGGTCTTTAATATGTCTATTACAAAAGAACAAGTTCAAAATGCAATTGGCGGCATCATTGATGTCAATACTGAAAGAGATCTAGCCGTTACTAAATCAGTCAAATCGATTGAAATAGAGGGTGCTAAAGTCAGTATCAATATCGTACTTGGATATCCAGCAGCAGGTTATTTCGATACATTAAAATCGCTGGTTTCTGAAGCAGTTTCAGCACTGGAAGGTGTTGAGTCGGTTGCAGTTAAAGTTTCTAGCAAGATTGTTTCACATGCTGTGCAGCAAAACCTGAAACCTCAGGAAGGCATTAAAAATATTATCGCTATTGCTTCTGGCAAGGGTGGTGTGGGTAAATCAACGACAGCTGTTAACCTCGCACTTGCTTTGCAGGCAGAAGGCGCAACTGTTGCTATTCTTGATGCTGATATCTATGGTCCAAGTATGCCTCGTATGCTCGGTTGTACCGGTCAGCCAGAATCCATTGATGGCAAAAGCCTTGAACCAAAAGTAGGCCATGGCATTCAGTCTATGTCTATCGGTTATCTGGTAGAAGAAGATACCCCGATGATCTGGCGTGGACCTATGGTTACCCAGGCACTGGAGCAATTATTAAATGACACTAACTGGAAAGATATCGATTATATGGTAATCGACTTGCCGCCTGGAACTGGTGATACTCAGTTAACACTGGCGCAAAAAATTCCAGTGAGTGGTGCAGTTATTGTAACAACACCTCAGGACATTGCTTTGCTGGATGCCCGTAAAGGCCTGAAGATGTTTGAAAAAGTCGAAGTGCCTGTACTGGGTATCGTTGAAAACATGTCTATTCACATTTGTAGCGAATGTAATCATGCTGAGCATATTTTTGGTGAAGGTGGCGGAACTAAAATGGCTGAAGAGTATGGAGTCGATTTCCTTGGTGCTTTACCACTGGATATCAAGATTCGTGAACATGCTGACAGCGGTAACCCGACTGTAGCTTCGATGCCTGACAGTAAGGTCAGTGAAATTTACCGTGAAATCGCACGTAAAACAGCTGCCAAGCTGGCTACTAAAGCGAAAGATCATTCATCTGCTTTTCCTAGCATTGTTATACAGAATAACTAAAAGCTTCATTTACCTCATGCTAAGCCCACTTTATCGGGCTTAGCATGAAATAAAAAAAACCACATAAACCCTGGTAATTTGTAACAAGTTACCGGGGTTTTCTTTTTTTAGCGCCGGGTTAGCTTAAGCTCAATACGTCGATTACGTTGATAGGCTTCAGTTGTCTGGCCGGAATCAACCGGGTGAAATTCTCCGAAACCAGCTGCAGTCATGCGTTTTGGTGATATGCCCTGCTGCACAAGGTAACGCACAACAGACACTGCGCGTGCGGTTGATAATTCCCAGTTTGAAGGAAAACGCTGGGTATTTATGGGCAGCTGATCCGTGTGTCCATCTATACGTAAAATCCAGTTAATATTGTTTGGAATCGCAACTGAGATTTGCTTGAGTATTTCAGCAAGTTTGTTGAGTTCATTTTTACCCTGCTCACCCAGTGTGGCCGAGGCGGATGCAAAAAATAATTCTGACGGTAGTAGAAATCGGTCTCCTTCAATGCGGATGTTCTGATTTTTAATTAAAGCCTGTCGAAGTCGTCCGAAGAATTCTGAGCGATACTGCTCAAGTTCATTCACCCGTTCTGCGAGTAGGGTATTCAGTCTATGCCCGAGATCAGCCAATTGTGTCTGCTGACTGGATGTCTTTTTCTCTTCCAGGTGTAAAGCTTGACTGATGCTATCCAGTTGATTTTTCAATGCATCTATTTGTCGGCTAAGCTGTTTGACATTGGTAAATGCACTGGCAGAAAGTTTCTTTTCACCTGCAAGCGCTTCTTCTGCTTCATTTACTATGGCCACCAGGTCTTGAATTCGAAATTCTTTTTTCGTTATATCCTGTTGTGCCAGCATGGTCATATTTTGCTGATCAGCCAGCCTGGCCTGTAGCACTTTAGTGTTATCGCGCATCATGCCTAGCTGAGCCAACCTGTTGCTCAAGTTATTTTTGAGTAACTCTATATGTTGATCGCGGTTTTGCAACAGGTTGGCAAGGTTAGCAACATCGGACTCAAGATTGGCACGTACCTGACGCAGTGCAATGATGTCGTGTTGTAACTGAGCCATCTCTCCGAGTTGTAGAGTAATGGTTTGCTTATCTGCTGTTACTTTATTTTCCAGTTCAGTAATTTGTTCCTGTAAAGCCGATTGAAAAAGTACGCCCTGATTATACTGGTTACGTAAAACACTGAGTTTTTTAGTTAATACCTTGTTAGTACTCTGCTGAACCAGAAGAGCATTTGAAATTTCTGCTAGCTTGGAATTTAGCAAATCCAGTTCTGCATCCTTATTGGATACTGTCTGCGCCAGAAATACCTGTGCCAGAGTAAAAATCAACAACATGAAAATTATCAACATCAACAATGCTGATAATGCATCCACATAACCAGGCCATACATTGACCGTGGTGGTTATGCGACGTCGACCGCCTAACATTTTTCTAACTCCAGTTTATATTTATACATTCTGGTTTTCACTATCTACCAGGTTAGTAACTCCGGCTAACCATTCTTCCAGTCCATCATAAAAGCGGTTTTGTGCGTGTCCCGCCTGAATATCTAGAAACCCGAGCACCAGCGAACCGCCAAGTCCAAAAAGTGATGAGCTGAATGCAGTGCCCATTCCTTTCAGTGGCTCTAGCAAACCAGCTTGCAGCTCTCCAAAAATCTTGTTGAAGTCACCGCCGTCAACAGTCAGGTTAATAATGACATTGCCCACGGAACTGATTGTTCCAAGCAGCCCCCAGAAGGTGCCCAGTAAACCGAGGAATATCAACAGGCTGATCATGTAGCGGGATATTTCACGAGACTCATCAAGCCGTCCTCGAATTCCATCCAGAACAGTACGCAATGACATGGCCGACATGCGGAAACGATCTTTTTTTAAATCGACGCCTAATTGGCGTGTCAGGGGTTTAAGCAGGCGTGGTTCCTGTTTGATGGATAAATTAGCGTCTCCGGTACGAAAGGATGCAATCCATTGTATTTCAGGGATCAGGGTGAATACCTGCCGATAAGAGATGATGATGCCTATTAGTAATACGCTGAAAATAAGGGTGTTGAAAACCCAGTTTGCCTGAAAAGCAGTCTGTAAAGGACTATAGATTAATGCGCAAACGATACCGACAATAACCAGGTAAATGGTCATCCAGAAAAGAGTGTGTTTGGGGTTACTCATGAAGTTTCCTTAGCCGAACATAAAGATAAAATAAATTTCCAATAAAGCTGAAAAGGCCAGTTGATAGTTAAAATGCTTTGTCAGGCTTCATTTTGATAATAGCTGAGTTTAACCTGAAAATTACTCAATAGATTTGTTTGTCAAATTATATTCAATTTAAATATAGCGATCTAACCAGAGAATTGATCTTTATCAATATTTAAAGAGATAACAGGGTTTATGTACAGTTTCTAAACTATAAAGGATTGGGTAGTGGTCATTTAGCCACTGAATTCATTGGGAATAGAGTATTAAAGATAAATGCAGTCATTTAAGTGGGATAAAAATTATGTAACCGGGTTAGCCGAGGTAGATGAACAACATCTCTATCTGGTAGATCGGATAAATCAATTTGGTCACTTATTGGCTGAAAATAAATATTCCCTTGATGACCTCACTCGCTTATTTAAAGAATTAGCAGATTACGCCATATATCATTTTGATGAGGAGCAGCAGATGATGTTGAATGCGAGTATGGATTCGCGTCATTTTGATAAACATATTCAGGTCCATAATGATTTTTTACAGGAAGTTACTGCATTGTTTGCAGCTGTATCTGATGAAAATACAGATGCGGTTAGACAGTTGTTAGATTTCCTGATACAGTGGCTGGCCTACCATATTCTTGGTACTGATCAGAATATGTCTCGACAGCTAGCTTTTATAAAGTCTGGGTTAAGCCCAGAAGCAGCCTATGAGAAGGAAGAGAGGGAAGCAGACAGTGCAACCGAACCATTATTGAAAGCATTAAACAGTTTATTTCATCAAGTGTCCGCCAGGAATAAGGATCTTTTAAAGTTAAACCAAACACTTGAAGCAAAAGTTGCAGAAAGAACTAAAGCACTGTCAGATGCAAATATTCACCTTGAAGAACTTGCTCTAACCGATACGCTGACCGATCTTCCTAATCGTCGTCATGCTATGCGTTTACTCGATGCTTTATGGACTGAATCGATTCAAAATAATAAACCTTTATCCTGCATGATGATCGATGCGGACCATTTTAAAGAAGTTAATGATACCTACGGTCATGATGCTGGAGATGTTGTCTTAAAAGAACTGGCCAAAACACTTCAGCACAGTTATCGAAACGACGATATCGTGTGTCGCCTGGGTGGGGATGAGTTTCTAGTTATCTGTCCTGATACCGATCATGATGGGGGGCTGTATATTGCTGAAATCGTGTGTAAAACAGTTTCTAGTTTAAAAGTTCCAACGGGTGATGGTTTCTGGAATAGCAGTATCAGTGTTGGAGTGGCAACTAGAGAAGCTGAAATGAATGGCCTTGATGATTTGATTAAAGTTGCTGACAAGGGAGTCTATGCAGCTAAACAGGATGGTAAGAACTGCGTACGGTCAATAGCCTGATTGTTTTCTATTTCCTTCAGGTTGATTTTCTGAGTGCTTATCTACTCCTGTGATCAGATTCGGTGCTACCAATGATTACTCGAAAGAAATTTGATGCAAATCATGTAGTTAACCGGCCTATAGACTAGAATCAAAATAACACTCATTGTTGGGGTAGTTTGATGGATGACTCGTTAAAAGATCTGTTACAGGCCGAATCTGAGGCTGAAGCTATCGTATCCAAAGGGGAGAAGGAACGAGATACGATTGTTCAGAAATCTCTGGATGATGCTTATGATATGGAGCAACAGTTTCAGCAACGTTTGCCTGAAATGCATCAGTCATTTCTTGATAAAGCCCATGAACGAGCCGTTCAAACTATCGCCGAAATGAAGCTTCGCTATGATGAGCGGAATAAGGAGTTACGTGATCTGGCCGGGAAACATGACTCGGAAGCTTTGCAACAGGCGATTGAGTTGATACTCAACAATGAACGTACTGGATCATGAGCAGTTTTTCCAGTGCCTACCTGAGTACCCGGTTAAGTATATTTTCTAACCATTTAATTGACTTTGACTTCTTAACTGAATTGTTTGGGCTGGACCTTGAACAAATTTTAAAACGTGTCGAAATGTTAACGGGGCATAACTATAGTCTTGATGCCAAGGGGGCTGGCAGTATAGAAAATCAATTGGCGAATACTGCATTTAATGACTTTCAGTTGTTAATCAGACCCTTTTCTGGGCGTGAAAGACGATTTTTTTTCTATGCTATTCGCTGGTTTGAACTGGTCAACCTTAAAGTCTTAATTCGTGGAAAGTTCAGTAAAACTGAAAATTCAATTATTCAGCAACAGTTGATTGATCTGGGTGATTTTGCCGAGTTACCGCTGAATAAATTACTCGATACTGAAGACACCCATGAAATGCTTCGGTTGCTGGAAACTACCGCTTATTCGGGCATAGTTCGTCAGGCGAGGCAGGTGTATGAAGAACATGGAAATGATTTATTCCTGTTAGATGCCACGATCGATAGAAGCTTCTTTATCAGTCTGAAACAACGCCTGCAGGCACTCGATAATCAGGATACTACCCAAGTGACCCAGGTGATGGGTGTGTTGCTAGATCGATTCAACTTGTTATGGCTATTACGCTATCGTTTTTCATACAAATTATCACCGGCTAAATCTTATTATTTATTAACGGCTTCCGGTCGGATTTTACACTCTGCAAACTTAATGCGTCTGGCTAAAATGGACAGTGTCGAAGAAGTGCTGTCAGAATTACCTGAGTCATTACAGAAAAAACTGTCTGGATTAAAAACGATCTGTGAAATTGAAACCGCTCTGGAGTATTCCACCCTGGCGGTTGCCTCTAAAGTGTTAAATCAAACTAACCTGATTTCAAGATTTTTTGCTTATATTATTCTACGTGAAGCTGAGACCAGGTTTTTACAGGCTTTAATAAAGGGTAAACAATTAGGCTTTGATGATGAGTTGATCAAGCAGGCTGTAGTGGGGATTAAATAATGCTTTCCATCCCCGTTGAAATGAAAAAAATCAGCTTAACGATGATGGATGCTGATGCCCAGCGGGCTGCATTGACTCTGGCCCGAATGACTATATTACACCCTGTTGAAGACTCTCAAAATGAGCAGCAGTTACCAGAATTTCCGGCTACACCATATTTTGATGTATATCATAGTTTGTATACGAAGTTTTCGAAAATCACTGGCTTTGTGACTGAAGTATTTAGAGAACCCACCGATTTTACCCAGCTTGTCACTCTGGAACAATTGCAGGAAATGGATGCGCAGTTAAAGTCCTTGTGGGCACTGGTTTCAAATGTAGAGGAGCAGTTAAGACAGAACCATGAAAAAATGTTATCCACCCGTCAGTTGATTAAAAGTTTACATAAATTTGATTCACTTGATCTGGATTTAAGTCGCTTAAAAAGGAGCAGTCGATTTCTTAAAATCATGGTGGGTACCGTTCCTTCTGTAAACTTCAGCCGGCTTGAAAAAGCACTGTCACTGGCTGAATTTATGATCAGAACTTTCTATACAGGCGAGGGGGTTCAGCATGTAGTAATGATCGGCTCCAGTCAACAGCAAACGGATGTTCATGAATTATTGAAGTCGGCTGATTTTCGTGAACTGGTTATACCTGAAGAATTTTCTGGGAATCCTTCCAGGCTCAGGCTAGACCTTAATAACCAGTTATCTGATCTGGAAATTGAGATCAAAGCGTTAAATAAGAAATCATCTGAACTGTTATCGAGTATTATGCCCACGCTGCAGAAATCTAAAGACCTGCTGATTCTTGCAAAACCCTATGCCAGTTTAGCCACGGTATTGAAGGGTCAGGGAGGTCTTGTTTTTATGCAGGGCTGGATTCCTGCTGATAGTGAGAAAATAATAAAAAAACAACTGGAAAATGAGCTTCAGTTTCCATTTCATATGAAACTAAACAACCCTGAGATTAAAGAGCTAGAGTCAGTCCCTTCACTGTTAAGACACAGCTGGATTTTCAAACCTTTTCAAAGCCTGGTGAGTAACTTTGGAATCCCTAACTATGCAGAAGTCGATCCGACCGTTTTGTTTTCTTTCAGTTATATCCTGATGTTTGGAATGATGTTCGGGGATGTCGGGCATGGTGCGGTAATTGCATTAGGCAGTTTAATTTTTTGGAAACGATTTCCATCCGTCACTATTATTGCAGTATTAGCAGGGCTTTCATCTATTGGTTTTGGTTTTGTGTACGGCAGCCTGTTTGGTTATGAGCACATCCTGACCCCGTTGTGGATGTCTCCGATGCATGACCCGGTTCTGGTTTTACTGCTGGCTTTAGTGTGGGGAGCTTTTTTCCTGGTTATTTCAAATTTATTAGCCATTCGAAACTATTTGGTCGTAGGTTTAACTCAACAGGCCTTTTACAGTGGAAAAGGTATTGCCGGGTTACTGTTTTATCTGGCGGCCTTATTCTCTGGCTATCAACTGATGAAGCATGGCCAGTTTGGTGTTCTCGAGATGTTAAGTTTGTTTTTACCGATGGCAGTCATTATGAGGTATCAATGGAAACAAACCAGTGCCGGTTTTTTTGAAAAAGCACTGGTTGTCCTGATTGAAACGCTGGAGCAGATAATCAGTAGTGTCTCAGGCACGCTTTCTTTTTTACGTGTTGCAGCATTTAGTTTAAATCATATTGCTCTGGCTGCAGCTGTTTTTTCTATCGCAGCAATGATGGGTACTACCGGACATTGGATTACCATTGTACTGGGTAATATTTTTATTATTGTACTGGAAGGCGCAATAGTTGCTATTCAGTGTTTGCGCCTCGAATATTATGAAGGTTTTTCACGCTTTTTTAGTGGTAAAGGCAAAGCGTTTGAACCGTTGAAACTCTGAAGGGTTAATCTAACTGGAGAATAAAATGTCCTTAATTACAATCTTACTGACTTTGAGTGTGGTGGGTATTATGTCACTGGGAATCTACCTGCTGATGTTCCCACAACTGGTGAAACAAAATATACCACGCTGGGTAAAGGGTAGTGTGGTCGCTAATCTGGCTATTTTTGCACTGGGTATTGTAGGCATATTAATTGGCAGTGTTAATGAAGCGGTTGCGGCACAAACTGTTGCAGGTGAGGTAAAAGATATCAGTATTGGACTGGGACTTGCGCTGGTTGGTATTGGATTACCCACCGGGTTGGCAGCCATTGGTGCGGGGTTAGCAGTAGGCTCTGTGGGTTCTGCATCGCTGGCAGTGATTGTAGAAAAACCTGAGTTGTTTGGGCGCACACTCATTTATCTGGGATTGGCAGAAGGTATAGCAATATACGGGTTGGTCGTCAGTATTTTATTACTGGGGAAAATTTAAGGAGCCTCTGGATGAAAATTCTTGCCATGGGAAACTCGGCTCTAATGGATGGCTTTTCATTGTTGGGTATTAAGACCTATGCCGATGAGTCTATCGATACTATCAATTCAGTGCTGAGTGATTTAGAACGCCATCAGCAGCGAGCGCTGGTTTTTATGCAGCATGATTTAATCAATGCTGATATCCCAATGGTAAAAACAATTCGGCAAAGTGGAGGATCTATTCTTATTTGTGAAATTCCTAATTTACAGGAAGCCGATGATTATCAGCCTGCGGTAGAAAAATTAATTGGACGTGTGCTTGGGTCTTCTGCTTTGGAGAATACAAATGGCAACTGAACAGGAACAGGTTAAAGCGTTACAACAGGCTATCTTGCAGCGTGCTCACCAGTTTTCTGCTGAACATGTTCAGCAGGGCACGATGACCAGAAACAAGATCATCGAAGATGTACGTGAAAAAATAAAGTTGATGGAGCAAAAAGATTTATTATTAGCAAAAGTTCGTTCCGATCGTGAATACCATCGACTGCTTCAGGCGAGTGAATTACGTATCCAGGCCGAACTGGATCGCAATCGATGGGGACTGGTTCAATCTGTGATGCACAATGTGGTGGATGAACTGGACCGGGTACATAAAGATCAACAGCTGTATTTACCAATCTTCAAAAAGTTATTGAAACAGGGAGCCGCCAGTATGGGGGCTATACCCCTGATAGCCAATATAAACAGCGATGACTTGACGCTGTTTTCTGAAAACTGGGATACGTTAGTGAAAGATTGTTGCGGAACAAAAGTGGATATCAAATTAGCTAAAGAAGCTTGCCCCTGTTCAGGCGGCTTGAAACTGGCATCGGCATCGGGTGATGTCATGGTGGATTATACTTTTGAAGGTATTGTGAGCAGGCGTGAAGACGAGCTGCGTCGGTTAATCTTTGAACGGTTATTTTCAACTGTCTCAACGATGGGAACGGTGTTTAATGGGTGAAGTAGTAGAAGTTAATGGTCCCATAGTGACTATTCGTCATGCCGGAATTCGTAATGGTGAACAGGTAAGAATTGGTGATTTAGGACTGATTGGTGAAGTTATTCACCTGAGTGAACAAAATGCTTTGGTTCAGGTGTATGAGTCTACTGAATCATTGCGCCCGGGAGAGCAGGTAAGCGGACTGGATCATCCCTTGTCAGTAGAATTAGGCCCCGGTTTGCTGGGGCAGATTTTTGATGGTGTGCAGCGTCCACTGAAAAAAATCATGGAGCTGAGTGGTGCAAATATTAGTCGTGGATTGCAGGTTGATGCGTTAGATCGTGAAAAGAAATGGCATTTTGTGCCACATGAAAATCTGGTTGTAGGTTACCGTATAAGTGCTGGTGAAATACTGGGTACGGTTCAGGAAACAGAAACTATCCAGCATAGAATTTTGACGCCTCCGGATTGTGCTGGTGAAATTATAGAACATGCACCAGAAGGTGATTATACGGTCGAGGAAGTGATAGCCCGGGTTAACAATGATTCAGGTTCCGTATTTGAACTGAAAATGTACCACAAGTGGCCAGTGAGAATCCCAAGGCCATATCAGTCACGTTCCAATTCAAGTGAGCCTCTGATTACCGGTCAGCGCATACTGGATACGTTTTTTCCATTACTTAAAGGGGGCAAAGCTGCAGTACCAGGGCCATTTGGAGCCGGGAAAACCATGGTGCAGCAACAGATTGCACGTTGGGCCAATGCAGATATTGTACTTTACGTGGGCTGTGGTGAGCGTGGAAATGAAATGGTGGATATCCTGCAGTCATTTCCTGAGTTAAAAGACCCTCACAGTGGTCGGTCTTTAATGGAAAGGACGTTCCTGGTAGCCAATACATCAAATATGCCTGTGGTAGCCAGAGAAGCGAGTATCAATGTGGGTGTGACTATGGCGGAATACTATCGAGATCAGGGCTATGATGTCGTGATGGTGGCTGATTCGACCAGTCGTTGGGCAGAGGCATTACGTGAAGTAGCCGGACGCCTGGGTCAAATGCCGGTGGAAGAAGGTTACCCTGCCTACCTGGCTTCAAGATTGGCTGCATTTTATGAACGTGCAGGCATGGTGAATACTTTGTCGTCTCAGTCTGGTTCTGTGAGCCTTATTGGTGCAGTGTCTCCTCCCGGAGGAGATTTTTCAGAACCGGTAACCAGTCATACAAAAGAAATTATTCGCACCTTCTGGGCATTATCTAAATCTCTGGCAGATGCCAGGCATTACCCTTCAGTTTCATGGCTTGAGAGTTTCACTTCCTATGATGAGCGAGCTGCTGACTGGTGGTCTGAAAATGTGAGCCCTCAATGGTCTTATCGGCGTGAGCAGGCTTTGTCCCTTTTATCAGAAGCTGATGAGCTGGAACGTATTGTTAACCTGGTAGGACCTGAAGCGTTGTCCTCGGCTCAGCGTTGGGTTCTTGAAAGCTCTGGGTTGATCAAAGAGGCTGTGTTACAGCAATCTGCGCTGGACCCTGTAGATAGCTATTGCTCCCCTCAAAAGCAATTTCAATTGCTTGAGTTAATGTTGCAATACCATGATGCAGGTGTTGAGCTGATAAACCTGGGCGTTCCTGTTGAACAATTGATAGAACTGCCTTATAGCGCTGAGTTAAAACGTCTGAAATCAGTGGCTACCAATAATGACTTGCAGATTTTAGAAAAGCTAGCGGATAAAATCCGTAAAAAGCTGGATGAAATGAGAGCAGAATACAGTAAAGACAAAGAGGTAGTATTATGAGTGACCTCGAATACCGTAAGGTAAGTTCAATCCATGGTGCATTGATGTTCCTGAAAGGGGTCAAAGATGTTGCTTATGGGGACAGGGTGGTAATTCGCGACAAGCAAGGACGTAAACGTAATGGACAGGTTATTCGTAGTTCTTCTGAAGTGGTTATGGTTCAGGTATTTGAAGGCACCGATAACCTGGATCTGGAGAATACCTGGGTACGGTTTCTGGATGAACCTTTTGAGTTATCTCTATCGCCTGATATGTTGGGTAGGAACTTTAATGGCATAGGCGAACCGAGGGATGGACGTCCACCGATAATTTCTAATTTCCGCCGAAATGTAAACGGTTTACCAGTAAACCCTGTCGCTCGCTCTTATCCGAGAGAATTTATTCAGACAGGTATTTCTACCATCGATGGTCTCAACTCGTTGGTGCGAGGCCAAAAACTTCCTATATTTTCCGGCTCCGGGTTACCGCATAATCGACTGGTCGCACAGATAGTGCGTCAGGCTAAACTACCGGGAGATGCATCTAATTTTGTTATCGTTTTTGCCGCCATGGGAGTGTCCTATTCGGATGCCCGATTCTTTGAAGAAGAGTTTGAGTCCAGTGGTGTATTGCGTAATGTGGTGATGTTCATGAACCTGGCCAATGATCCTCCGATGGAGCGACTGATACTGCCACGAACCGCGTTAACAGCAGCCGAATACCTGGCTTATGAGCAGGATCATCATGTGCTGGTCGTGATAACCGATATGACAAATTATGCAGAGGCATTGCGTGAGATCGCTACCGAGAAAGGTGATGTACCTTCACGTAAAGGTTACCCGGGTTATTTGTATTCTGATCTGGCAGAAATTTATGAACGTGCAGGACGTTTGCATGACAGGCATGGCTCGATCACCATGATCCCTGTTTTGTCTATGCCCAGTGACGATATCACTCATCCCATTCCTGATTTGACCGGATATATTACCGAGGGTCAAATTGTTTTAAGCCGGGAATTGCACAGTAAGTCGGTGTATCCACCGGTTAACGTTCCGCCGTCACTATCCCGATTAATGAAAGATGGGATTGGCAAAGATGATACGCGGGAAGATCATGCACGTGTGGCCAGTCAACTTTATGCGGCTTATTCTAGAGCGATGGATTCAAGAAATCTGGCATCCATTATTGGAGCCGAAGAGTTGTCGAGTAGTGATCGTCGATATCTGGAATTTGCTGACCGTTTTGAAAATGATTTTGTGAAGCAGGGCAGTGATGATGATCGTAGTATTATTGAGACTCTTGATCTGGCCTGGGTGTTATTATCACTGTTACCTCCGAGTGCGCTGAGTCGAGTATCTGAAGAAGATTTGCAAAAGTACCACAGTTGGGATGGTTCCTAGTCATGCAGGAAAGGCTCAATGTTCCGCCGACTAAAAGTTCATTGCTGGACTTGAAACGACGGCTGCTTTTCTTGAATGAAGGTTATCGTTTACTTGAACGTAAACGGGAATTATTGACCCGACTGGTGTATGAAAAATTAAAAGAATATCGTCTGCTGAATAAATCTACTCGCGAAACTATGTCTGAAGCTTATCGCTGGTTAAGTATTTTGCAAATGAGAATGGGTAGTTTCAGATTACAGCAATTATCGGTAGGTATGCCGGAGGCTATAGAAGCAAAAGTGCTGCCGAGGAGTAATATGAGTGTGCAATATCCATCGGTAGAAATACGCAAATTACCACTACAGCCGGTGGGTATTCTGGGTACCGATGCCAGCCTGGATGAAACCCGATCAAGTTTTGCAGATATGTTGGTCAAAGCAGCAAATTTAGCCGAAGTCGAAACCGCATTAGGACGATTACTGGAGGAACAGCGAAAAACTCAGAAACGGGTTAATGCACTAAAGTATAATGTGATTCCCCGTTTTGAACGTACCATTAAATATGTAGAATCCAGCCTGGAAGAAGAAGAGCGTAATAACCTGTTTCAACTGAAGCTTCTTTCTCAGCAATCCTAAATTACCCTTGAACCTCAGTCTTTACAAACTTTCCACCTCTGCGCCCTTTGCAGTAAATTTTTTTTTGACTGAAACCCAGAGTTGCTCAGGATAATTTAAGCAAATAAAGCGTATAATTGTTAGTTTTTTAAATCAGATAAATAAAATGACTGATACTCAATTCCATTCTGCTTTTGGCCAGGTTGAACTTTATCGCTTACCCAGGCGTCCGCGTGAACTATTACGTGCCTGGGATGCAGCAGATGAATATTTATTGAACACACTGGTGGATGAGTCATTTTCTGTGATTAATCCGTTGATTTGCAATGATAGCTTTGGTGCTTTATCGGTCGCGTTACATAAATTTCGTCCGGTTAACTGGTCAGATTCTTTGCTAGCGCATAAGGCCACGCAGGAAAATCTCAGTATCAATGATTTTAAATCAACCGATGTTAGCTACGTAGAAAGCACAAAATTACCTGGTAAAACAATAAACCTAGTTTTAATCAAAGTGCCTAAAACTCTTGCTTTGTTTGAGTTTCAGTTGATGCAACTGAAACCCCTGCTATCAGAAAACAGTAAAGTACTTGTCGCAGGTATGGCTAAATCGATGCCAGCAGCGGTGTGGAAAATCCTGGAGAAAATAATCGGCCCGACAAAGACAACCCGCGCGGTAAAGAAAGCAAAAGTCATTCAGGTAACGGTTAATACAAATTTGACGGTACCAAAAAATCCGTATCCTGTGGTTTGGAAGCTGGAAAACACTGACTATACCCTAACCAATCTTGCCAATGTGTTTTCCCGCGATAAGCTGGATATTGGAACTCGTTTCCTGCTGCAGAATCTGCCTGATACTGAGGGTGCAGGAAATATTATTGATCTTGGTTGTGGCAATGGTATTTTAGGTTTAATGGCAGCCAGCCAGAATAAAAATGCAACGTTACATTTTGTTGATGAATCTTTCATGGCGATAGAGTCAGCCAGGATAAATTTTCAGCAGCTACCGGCTGAGACAGTTACTGCAACTTTCCAGGTAAGTGATGGGTTAATAGAGTTTGATAATGAATCCAGTGATCTCATTTTCTGCAATCCACCTTTTCATCAGCAACAGGCTGTGGGTGACTCTATTGCTATTTCAATGTTCAGAGAGTCTGCCAGGGTATTGAAGCCGGGCGGAGAATTATGGGTGATTGGTAATCGCCATCTGAATTACCATAAAAAATTGCAAAACTGTTTTGATACTGTTGAACTGATTGCATCCAACAAAAAATTTGTAGTTTTAAAAGCCACTAAAAGTTAATTACCTTTAATGCTGTCTATATACTTGTTTGGTATTTTCAGCATATCCCGGTCTGGCATATGATTTAGTCCAAAATCAGTGTCATGAAATTATCTAGAATAAAAATTACTGAGAGTGAAACTATGGATTTAACAAAATTACTTGAGCAGCTGGATGTGAAGGCTGACTGGATAGGACTACGGTATGTGGATGAAACTACCACTTATCGTTGGGTTCGAGATGGTAAACCCCAGTCTAATAACCGTTCCAGAAGTAAAGGCGTTATGGTTGAAGTGTTGGTTGAGGGGCAATTCGCTTATGCTGCGAGCAGTAATGTTGGTATTCGAAGTGTACAATCGGCCGCCGAAAAAGCAGTTAAAATGGCCAGAGCCTCAGCACCCTACAGTATTCATCAGTTTACTTCAGAAGCTCGTCCCGTAGCGACGGGAAATTACAATTCTCCACACCAGAAAATAGAAAACTCAGTTTCTGCAGGAGAAATCAACGATTTATTAATCCGCTCATGTGAAACATTAAAAGTGTCAGAGAAGATAGTGTCCACAAATGCTCTGGCCCGTATTGTTAATAGTGATCAATTATTTGTCTCCAGTAATGGCAGTAACATTGAGCAACAATTTCTAATGGTAACAACCGGTTCTATGGCTGTTGCCCAGGAAGGATCGGTAGTACAAAAACGTTCGGATAGCGGAATGCGAGCCAGAAGCTGGCAGATAGGCATGGAATCTCTGGATGAAAACAGGATGATGAATGATAGCAGGCGAGTAGGTGAAGAAGCCGTAGAGTTGCTCACAGCAGAAGAGTGCCCTACTGGAACAATGGATTTGATTCTGGCACCTGATCAGATGATGTTACAAATTCATGAGAGTGTAGGTCACCCACTTGAAATTGATCGCATTCTCGGCGATGAGCGAAATTATGCAGGCTGGAGTTTTGTTCGTCTGGGTGATTTTGGAAAGCTCAGATACGGTTCCGATCTGATGAATATTACTTTTGATCCTGGCGTACCCCATGAACTTGCATCTTATAATTTTGATGATGGTGGAGCTAAGGCAGAGCGTGAATATATTATTAAAGATGGCATTTTGCAAAGAGGGCTTGGAGGCATTGAAAGTCAGATTCGTTCCGGCGTGCCTGGAGTCGCGAATTTCAGAGCCAGTAGCTGGAATCGTGCACCGATTGACCGAATGGCTAACCTTAACCTGGAGCCTGGAGAGTCATCCGTTGATGATTTGGTTAGCTCAGTTGAAAATGGAGTCTACATGCACTCAAACCGTTCCTGGTCGATAGATGATTATCGTAATAAATTTCAGTTTGGCTGCGAATATGCCAAATTAATCGAGAATGGGAAAGTGACCAAAACACTCAGAAATCCAAATTACAGGGGCATATCTAATAGCTTCTGGAATAACCTGAAAGCAGTGGGTGATAAAGACTCGTTTGAAGTTTATGGCACACCCAATTGCGGAAAAGGAGAACCGAATCAGGTCATTCGTGTAGGTCATGCATCTCCTCCGTGCCTGTTTGCAGATGTGGAGGTATTTGGTGGTGAACAATAATTCTCAGGATAGTGAAATGGAAAGTTTATTTAATCAATTAGCTGATGGTATATTTACGCAGCTTGAAACAGAAGAAAACCTGTCTTTATCATTGTTCGCCGAAGAAAGTCAGTTTACTCGCGTTAATGGGGCCAGAATCCGTCAGACGGGTTTAGTGAATGACTGTATGATTTATCTCGATTTGATTGTTAATAATCGTCGAGCAACCGGTTCCCTGACTCTGTCTGGGGATCTGAAGGTAGATCTTGATAGTGTGCTGGATGAACTCAATCGGTTACGTGAAGAAACTGCTCAGTTACCGGAAGATCCTTATATTGTTTTATCTACTGGAGGAGAAAACAGTCGTACCGATAAAAATGGCAAGATTCCTGATGCGGAGGATAGTGCCGCTAAACTGCTGGCCGCTATGCAAGGTGTTGACCTGAGCGGTATCTGGGCTTCGGGTAGAATTTATCGGGGCAATGCGAATTCGGCTGGAAATCGTCATTGGTTTGCGACTGACAGCTTTTCGCTGGATTACTCGCTGGTTAATGCTGAAGAGAAAATGGTGAAAGCTACTTTTGCAGGATCCGACTGGGTTCAGCAAGATTATGAGAAATCTTTGTCAGCTTCTATACAGAAACTCAAAATGCTGGATAGCCCTTCCATTAAAATTAAACCTGGTAATTATCGGACCTATATTGCCTCAGCGGGTGTAGCTGATTTATTACAAATGTTTTCATGGGATGGCTTGAGTGAGTCATCCATGCAAACCGGTGAATCTGCATTTTTAAAAATGCGTAATGAAAATATAAAATTATCACCTTTATTTTCTTATGCGGAAGATTTTAGTAATGGCCTGGTGCCATGTTTTAATGAACTGGGTGAGGTTTCGCCAGAGAGAATCGAGTTGATCAAACAGGGAGAATTGAAAAGTTGCCTGATCAGTTCACGTACAGCGAAGGAATATGGCCTTGTTTCAAATTTTGCAGAAGAGCCTGAATATTTGCGTTCTCCAGTCATGGCAGTGGGTGAACTGCCTGAAGTTGATGTTTTAAAAGCATTGGGAACGGGTGTTTATTTATCAAACTTACATTACTTGAACTGGAGTGATTTAGCCGGTGGACGAATTACCGGTATGACCCGCTATGCCTGTTTCTGGGTAGAAGATGGGGTTATAAAAGCGCCGATTGAGAATATGCGTTTTGATGATAGTTTTTATCATTTTTTCGGTGATAATCTGGAGGCGGTTACTACTGAAGCAAAGATTAATCCAGATGTCGGGACCTATGAATGCAGGAGTCTTGAAATGACCGAGTGTCCTGGTATTTTACTGAGTTCATTTGCGCTTACTTTATAGTATTGGTGCGCACGGTGCACCCTACGGATTTGAAACCGTTGGGGTGTGTCACCCGCATCATTGATGATATCTTCATACCCGGCATTGTCCTTGTGCCTTATCTTTCTGTTTAACGGGTAAGTCACGGTTTAGAACCCGCGGTATGGATGAGATGAAAAGCCACCGATATAATCATCCATAGCCGCCAATTTTGTTGGTGCCAGCCTTGATGAATATTATCGGCATTAACAGTCTCCCGATTAATGTTGATAAGTTCTGTGAAGTGGTTGAATTTATAGATCTCTCCCGTTGTTTTATTTATGCATATAAAAGTATATTGTTTATTGAATCGCAATAAATATACTAAAGTTTATTTCACTGTTGCTTAATCACGAACAAATAAATGATTTACTCATTTTTTAAAAGGTAAAAATAATGGGACGTTACGAACAACTGGAAGCATTTGTAGAAGTTGTTGATCAACAAAGTTTCAGTGCTGCTGGTGAGAAAATGGGTCTGGTTAAATCGGTGTTAAGTCGTAGGGTCAGTGAGTTGGAGAAGCGGCTGGGGGTTAAGCTGTTAAATCGTACTACCCGAAAACTCTCTCTTACAGGGGCTGGGGAGCAGTTATATCAACAGTCATCCTTGCTATTGTCCGGCATACTGGATGCGGAACAAAGGGTATCAGATGAGCAGGTCGCTTTATCCGGGCGATTGAAAATTGCTGCACCTTTATCGTTTGGTAATCGTCACTTATCCGGGGCTATTTCTGAATTTGTAAAATTACATCCTGAGATTGATATTTCGCTGGATTTAAATGACAGGGAGATAGACCTGGTAGCCGAAGGGTTTGATATTACTATTCGTATTGGCGGTTTGTCTGACTCTACCCTGATAGCCCGGAAACTGGGAATTATTCGATTTACAACAGTTGCAAGTGAAACATATTTAAAAGAGCATGGTACTCCGATGTCCCCAGCAGACCTGGTCAACCATCAGGGATTATTGTATTCAAATATGACAGCTAAACAGCAATGGCAGTTTGTAGATGATAAAAAAACTGTTGCTGCTGTACCTCACACCCGATTATCAGCAAACAATGGAGATTTTTTGACCAAAGCTGCGATCAATGGTTTGGGGATAGTGAATAGCCCCACTTTCCTGGTCAACGAATATGTCAAATCGGGAGAGTTGTGTGAAATTCTTCAGGGTTACCAGGCTGAACCTACTGGTATTTACGCCTTATTTCCTCCTGGGCGATTGATCCCGAGAAGAGTCAAGGTAATGGTTGAGTACCTGCAAAAACAATATGGGGATTTACCTGAGTGGGATAAAGGGCTATGATGATTCAAAGCTAGAATTACCAATTATAATAAAATAAGTAAACTGGATGGCTTTGTGTGCAAACAAATCTAATTACCTAAGGGAGATTACCATGCAGCAACCAGCCAATGAACATTTGATGATTGTTATGTTAGACAATCTGGTGCAACACTCATTACCTCGAACTTTTGCTATCCGTCAAAAGCTGGAAAGAGGTGAAGTATTATTAAGTTCAGAAATAGATTTTTTTGTTGAAATGTTGGAAAGAGTTAAACATTGCCAGAGAGAATTTTTGGAAGATGCTCAATGCAGGGTTATCTTTTCAACGGTTGCCCACCTGTTATTCAAGGTTGCAAATTTAGCTTTAGAAAATGAACAAGCTATAGCTGATCCACTAAGCGCATAACATTCAATAGTTTTTGTAACTTCGCTATCTGCTTTCATTATTTTTGCAAAATAGCTGTTTATGCAAGACCAGCAAAAGCAATATTTTGTCTACCCATTGATGAAACTCGTGGTGTCGGTATAATTCGACCACTTTTTATCGTTGAGTAACTATTGTGGCAATAAAGTCAGACAAGTGGATTCGCCGGATGGCAGAAAATGAAGGCATGATAGAGCCTTATGAAGCAGGGCAGATTCGGGAATCAGAGCAGGGACGAATCATTTCTTATGGTACTTCCAGTTACGGTTACGATGTGCGTTGTGCCGGTGAATTTAAAATTTTCACCAATATTAACTCTGCCATTGTTGACCCGAAAAACTTCGATGATGACAGCTTTGTCGATGTACATTCCGATGTTTGTATTATTCCGCCAAACTCTTTTGCCCTGGCAAGAACTGTCGAATATTTCCGTATTCCTAGAAGTGTTCTGACCGTTTGTCTGGGTAAATCAACTTATGCTCGATGCGGTATCATCGTTAATGTCACCCCGCTGGAGCCGGAATGGGAAGGCCATGTGACCCTGGAATTTTCTAACACATCACCACTTCCTGCAAAAATATATGCGAATGAAGGTGTTGCGCAAATGTTGTTCTTTGAATCTGATGAAACCTGTGAAACTTCTTATAAGGATCGTGGTGGTAAGTATCAGGGGCAAAAAGGGGTAACATTACCCAAAGCCTGATTCATCAAAAACTACTACCTGGAAAAATGTGAATCGGGTAGGGTGCGTGGCGCACCCTGCAAACACTGATTCTGCTGGATTAAAAGTCGGCCTGCTCGATTTCCAGGTATGCCTGGCTAATAGACTTTCCAACTAAAGAATCAAAAGTTTCCCAATGTTTGTATTTGTCCAGGGCTTTTACAACCACAGGCTTCATTTCAAAATCACTGAGATCAAGTTCATATTGCTGTCTTACAGTGGTATACAAAATGCGTAGTACATCCAGTGAGTGATAGAACATTTTCTTTCCTCCACTTTTACCATGCCCCGGGATAATAACGGATGGATTGATCTTTATGATTTTTTCACAAGCTTCGATAGTTCTACCGATATGACCTTCAGCTGTGCGTGGCAAACGTCCATTGAACAGGTTATCTCCCATGAATAATGCTTTGTTGGTATCCACCGCGATCATTATATCGGTATCGGTATGTGATACTCCATAATGATGGATAGTTAATGAGGTGTCACCTATGGTGATTTTATCTGAGTTATTGATGGGGTGATTAGCTGCTACGATACGAGTTCCAATACTTTTTCCCTGAGTTGATCTTTCCATTAGTTGAACCCACTCTTGTCCTGCACCTTCAGGAATTTTTTTAATAGTTTCGGGATGAGCATAGATTGGAGCGTTAGGGTATCTTGCTTGAATGGCCTGATTAGCTAACCAGTGATCGCCATGTACATGGGTATTAAAAACAGCAACTACGGGTTTGTTTGATATTGTCTTTAAGACTCGTAATACCATTTCGCCTGATTGTACGGTACCGCCTGGATCTACAATCACCACACCTTTACTGGTTAAAATAATACCGGGGTTGTTCATGAATCCCTGGTTTTGTGGATTCGGGGTGGTGATCGGACCGTGAATGACGTAGATGTTTTCTGCCAGCTTATCGAGTGGATAATTGGGTACGGCCGGGCCTTTAGTGTCAGCAAACAGGGGGGTAGAAAAAAGGGAAACTATTAAAACTACAAAAAATTTAATAAACATAAGGCCTGATACATAAGAATATCAGGTGATATTAGCACAGGTTAACTTTATTTTTCTGTAACCAGGAAGTGGATTTAAGCTTTAAATGAGGTAAATGGCTGTGGGCCTTCAACTGCCCAGCCCTGGGCAGAATCGACATCTAACTCAGTGAGCTGTTTGATAATAGTTTCGTTCTCGACATATTCTGCAATTGTTTTTATGCCGTCAATTTTTATGTAATCGACGTTTATTGATTTAAGGTAGGAGAAAGAACTCATTCCTGTGCCAAAGTCACCTGTAGCATGTTTTGAGTTTGAATTATGGCTGAGTTAATAGCGGCAAAAAGACTGTCTGGATTAGCCTGTCCGGTTTCGGTCAGATGTAATGCAGTTCCATGGTCTACCGATGTTCTAATGATGGGTAAACCAAGCGTTGTGTTGATGGCATGATTAAAACCGACATGTTTGAGCACTGGCAACCCCTGATCGTGGTACATGGCGAGCACTGCATCAGCATCTTTCAGTGAGTCATGTGTAAACACCGTGTCAGCAGGATAGGGGCCGGAGACATTTATGCCCTGTTGTTTCATGTTGTTGATGACGGGAATAATGATGTCTATTTCTTCATGTCCCAGATAACCGTTCTCGCCGGCATGAGGGTTTAACCCGCAAACTTTAATATGAGGTTTGTTGATTGCAAATTTAGTGGATAGATCATGATGTAAAATATGAATTATCTGGATTAATTCCTGTTCATTGATTGCTGAAGGTACCTGGCTTAACGGTAGATGAGTCGTGGCCAGTGCAACGCGTAATGATTCTGTTGCCAATAGCATGACCGGCTTCGGGGCCTGGCATAAACCGGCCAGGTATTCTGTATGCCCGGTGAAAGGGATTCCCGCCTGGTTGATGATATCTTTCTGGATGGGCGCGGTAACCATGGCATCAAACTCACCGCTTAAACAACCTTTACAGGCAATATCAAGCAGCTCTAAAACATAGCTGGAATTTTTTGTGTCCAGCTTTCCTGCCTGCGCTTCTGAGCGTAACGGGATATGGTAAATTTCGATAGTACCAGCTTCTGCTGTATTGTCCTGTTGATAGGATTGAATTTTTAGTGGGCGGCTTATTTTGTCAGCACGAGATCTCAGTAAATTTTCATCACCAAGAATTACTAAACGGGCTGAAAAATCATTGTTGTTAATAAATGCAATTAGCTCTGGCCCGATACCTGCCGGTTCACCGCTGGTAATCGCAATAGTAGGATGCTTGTTCATTACTGCTCAGGATTCAGCTATAACCTTAACGAATGCCTGGTCACGTAAGCGTCTTTGATACAGCTCTAGCACTTCTCTTTGTTTCTGTGCCTGTAGTTGCTCCCGAACTTTTTTGCGTTTGCTTTCTTCTGTTTCGTCTACTTTTTTTCTATCCAGAACTTGTAAAAAATGCCAGCCAAACCTTGAGCGAAAAACTTCACTGCTCTCACCGGTTTGGGTAGCTGCAAGCACTTTTTCAAAAGTTGGCACCATGGCGCCTTTTTGAACCCAGCCCAGATCACCACCAAGGCCTTTTGAACCGGGGTCATTTGAATGTTTTTTAGCTAACTCGGTAAAGTCTGCTCCAGCTAGAAACTCTTCACGAATACTTTCAAGTTTCTGTTTAGCCTGGTCATTACTCATCAGTTTATCGGGTTTTATTAAAATGTGTCGTGCATGTGTCTGCTCAACAATAAGCTGTTCACTATCACGTTGTTCAGTAAGTTTTACGATGTGAAAACCACTGGCACTGCGTAATACATCACTCACCTCTCCTACTTGAATATGTTGAATGATATTGGCAAACAAACTGGGGATTTCTGCCAGTTTGCGCCAGCCTAAATCACCGCCTTCGATAGCATTGCTGCCTGCAGAGTATTCAGCGGCCAGTTGAGGAAAGTTTTCTCCATTATTTAATTTCTGAATGATTTCATTAGTTTTTACTCTAGCTTCAGTCAGTTGCTCGGTGCTGGCTCCATCGGGTAAGGCAATAAGAATATGTGAAAGTCTGTATTCCAGTGAGTTGGTATCACTTCCATTTCGAGTGATGAAATCATCCACTTCCTGATCAGTCACGTCGGTATTTTGGCGGATATAACTACTCTTCAAAGAATTTATGATCAATTCATTTCTAACGTCTTCCCTAAATGCTTTGTAATCCAGTCCACTGGCAATCAGTGATTTGCGAAATTGAGCGAGTGTTTTTTTATTACGTTTTGCCAGGTTTTCCATGGTGTTGTTGAGCTGGGTGTCGGTTACATTGGCACCTCGACTTTTGGCTTCCTGGATAAGAATGGATTTGTTGATGAGTAATTCTAAAACCTGTCCATTAAGTGAACTTGCTGGAGGCAATTGTTTGCCTTTACTGCTAAATTCATCGCGAATACGCGTGACCTCTTTAGTCAGCTCTGAGTTAGTAATGACATCGTCTTCAACAATGGCGATGATAGAGTCAATGTAACTGGATTGAGCCTGTGCCTGTAAAAAGAAAGCAGATAATAGAAAACTGAATATAACTTGTTTCATAAGTAAAGTTTCAAAAGTATTAAATTAGTGGGTGGTAAGCTGGTTATATGTAATAAAAAATGGTCAGAGCTACTCATAGCCGGTTAAAACACGGGTTGATATCCAAGGATACCATCTTCGAGTAAAGAGTTGATATCTTTTCCCGCACTGCTGAGCCCCTTAAAGGTTAACTGGAAATACACAGCACGATCTATTTCTTCAAAATCTTTGTCACTACTCTCTTCGTATAACATTTTAAAACCCCAGCAACAGCTTTCATAAGCCACACCGAACAGGTCCTGCACGGGTTTATCATGAATCAATGAATGTTGCAGTTTAGCAAATACGGTCCAGTTAACCGATACGGGGTAGACAACTGAAAATGTTGTTTGTTCCAGTTTGTCGTCGCGTAAGTGGTATTCAGCGTTAAATACCTTTTCTACTGATTGTTTTCTGATGGAAATATCGGTCTGTACGGATTCTTTTTCCTGCTGGTCATAGACATTGGCCAGTTGTATATCCCATTCTGCCTGTGGCTTGAAATTAACCACTGACATCAAACTTGATTTTTCACGTGTATCTATGGTGGCATTTAGACTGACTTCTCTTTCATCGGCGTAATATGCCTGACCAATACTGGCGCTGAAAAATTCTTTATTATTCGCATCCAGTAATCGGGTGGTGATGCCGAGAGTAATTTGTCGTGTATCTCCAATTCTATCGACACCGGAAAAACGATTATTGATGAATAAATTATTGTAATTTTCAGCCTGTAGAGAACTGTCAAAATCGGGAATATCAGACTGATCTTCATAAGGCACATAAAGAAAGTACAGGCGAGGCTCCAGAGTTTGTGTCCAGTTTTTAGAAATACTTGCCTGGCGTTCAAAGATCAGCCCGCTATCAAGGCTAAATAGAGGCATGCTTCGTTGTAAACTGTTTAGATCATCGGTATTGTTATCTAATGCATAACGGGTGTAATCAAGCTGTAATGCAGGTTTTAAGAAATAGTAGCTTTCTTCTATGGGGTAACTTATTGAAGGTGCTATATGTAATCGGTTGCCGGTGATGCCTTCTTCTTTATCGAAACGAACCCATTCGTTTTTCCAGTCTATGCTTAACCCGTTATCAAACGGCGTCATAATTCTATCTACAGTCAGGCGGGGAAGGCGTTTATAAGGGCTTGATGTTATTGTTTTTTCATCATTGACAATCTGGTGCTGCTCAAATAATAACTGACTGGACCAGTCGGCTATCAGACCACTGAATTCTACTGAACTCTTCAGATAATCAACCGGAGTGATTGTGTCCAGGTGGTCAAAGTCTTCCATGAATTCACTGTCGGAAACTCTTTGTATTAGAATTGATGCATGGTAATTATCGTTAAAATTTGTTTCGTGTGTCCACCTTCTATACCAGCGATTATCATCAATTAATTTATCTTTCAGTCCTGACAGGTTTAACTGCCCTTCATTTTTTTCAAATAGATAGCGGTTTTCAGTATTTAGTTGCGTGCCTCGGTTGCTGTACCAGTATGGAGTTAGTGTCATGTCAAAATTTTCAGCCTGGTTCCAGTAAAATGGTAGTGCTAGCTGGGTTCCCGCAATATTGGTCTGGCTTATGGTGGGAGCCAGAATTCCGCTCATGCGACGGTTGTCGATTGGAAATTGAAACCAGGGGAAGTAAAAAACGGGAATATCCTTGATGCGTAAAACGGCATGTAATGCAGTTCCTCTACCTTCCTGCTGGTTTAGTCGTAGCTTGCTGGCATTTAATGACCAGTTATTTTGCTGTGGGTCGCAGGTAGTGTAAGACACATCGTAAAGTTCACGTTGCTCGGTATCGAATTGAACAATCTTTTTTGCCGAACCGCGTAGATGATTTTCATACATCTGGAATTCTGCAAGATCAAATATGCCAGTATTGTTTTTGTTATCCAGCTCAATATTTTCTGCCTTTAAGCTGAATAACTGGTCGCTAAAACTTAAATGACCGTTTGCTGAAAGCAGGCTGGATATTCGGTCGAGCTGCACCTGCTCAGCACTCAGTTTCTGTTCGCCTCGGGTTACCCGAACATTTCCATTAAATTTTAAAAAATTATTATTCTCACTGTATAACTGGTCAGCCAGAATTTCAGTAATTAATGGTTCAACTGTAGTGTCTATCTGTCTTGTAACCACAGGCACAGAACAAAAGCTCCAGTCCGGCTCAGCAAAGCTGGTGACAGGAAATATGAGAGCGAAACAGAGTAGGTGAGTGCGAAACGGAGTGAACAAGAGTGATGTATTACTGGATTTTAAATTAAAAACAGATTTTGGCATAGTCAGCGAGTGACCGCGAGGAAAGAATAAGCCATTTGCCTTAACCGTAGGTGAATTAAAGATTTTTCTGTTTCTGCCGATATAGATTTTAGCCCGTATCAAATTAACAAGTATCTCACCAGCAGGAGAGAGACATGATTATCAACAATGCCCAGGTAAAATTGCAGGCACAGCATGAGTCTGTGTCTGTTCAGCAGCAAACGCTTAATGTTCAGGTTTGGCGTGAAAATCCAGCACCAGCCACTAACCAGGATCGAGTGGATATTTCTACTCGAGCTCTACTTTCTACAGAATCGGTGAACTTTCAGCAGCAGGAAATGCTGCGCAAAAATATAGAGCTAGAAGTTTCTTTACTCAAACAACTGGTTGAACGATTAACCGGTAAGAAAATTGAGTTTGTTACTATTGATCAATCCGTTGATACATCTGTTGATGCTGTTCCGCTTGACCTTAGTAACTCGACCAGCCAGGTTGACTGGGGGTTAGCCGTAGATTTTACCCGTACAACCCATGAGTCTGAGAGTCTTAACTTTGAAGCCAGTGCTCTGGTAAATACGGCTGATGGCAAAACAATAGAAGTGAGTTTGGCGCTGAATTATTCCAGTTCTTTCAGTCAAACTGAATCTTTTAGCTTGAAAGCTGGGCAAGCTCTGAAAGATCCTTTAGTGTTAAATTTCTCTGGCTCATCTATTGAATTATCATCAAACCGGTTTGAGTTCGATCTGGATATGGATGGGGAGCTTGATCAAGTCCCTCTGTTACAGTCAAATTCGGCTTATCTGGCTATTGATAATAATCATGATGGCCTGATTAATAATGGAACGGAATTATTCGGGGCTATATCAGGTGATGGCTTTAGTGATCTGGCAAAGTTTGATGCTGATGGCAATCAATGGATTGATAGCAATGATGCTGTGTTTTCTAAACTTCGGTTGTATCAGCCGGGATCAAATGGTGAAGGACAGTTGATTAGCTTGACGGATAAAGGAGTCGGAGCGCT
Source organism: Gammaproteobacteria bacterium (assembly GCA_018669845.1). GTDB lineage: Bacteria > Pseudomonadota > Gammaproteobacteria > JACNJF01. Next base: position 27,687 of record JABHSO010000140.1, read on the forward strand.
CTATTTGGGCAATGTAGCTACACCATTTCGTTTAACCGAGGGACATAGTCAGGATTTATCTGGAGAGCTACGGAGTTCTGGCTTGTTTTTAATGGAGTCGGGTGAAGCAGGCAGTATGCAGCAGCTTGATCTGGTGGTTTAGATTGCACAGATTTTTTCTTATCGGGTAAATATTTTGAAAAAAAATATAAACCTCATCTATATTAAGGATATTGTTTTGCTTTTCTGATTATGTGAGCTGTTTCACTAAAGTGTATCTCTTGTACCTCATCTAATTAAAGTCAACCGTAAATAATTCATTATTTAAATTCAATTTATGAGTTTGTGACTCATGCATTTGAATAGTTGAAGTTTTATGTCTATAAAGCGTCGCAATATATTGATTTGAAATAATTTTTTGAGATTTAAGAAATATGCGCATTATTAATTCTATAGTAGGGCTTTTTTTATTTAGCATTATTAGTCTGAATGCTTTTGCTGAAGGAAGTTATCAGGCAGGCTTGACACAACCGCTAGGTGATTTGACTTACTCTGTTGGGTTTTCTCAGAAGGTTGACATAGTCACTATCGGTGAAGTTATCAATATTTCAGTTTGTGGTGCGAATAATACTGATAATCTGACAATAGAGATTTTTGACGCCACTGATACCTCGGTTCACAGCAGTTCACTGGCTAACAGTAATGTCGATTGTGCTGACCCTTTTAGTGCTGCTCTTACAAACCCCATCCGTTATACAACTTTAACCAGTGGTACTTTTACCATTGAAATGGAAAATACGGATGACTCAACTTTTAAACGGTTCGATATTACCGTAACAGCCGATGCCTTAACTGATCCAGATCCAACTATTGCCGGTGGTCGACTTTGGGCGTATGGCTGGAAATATAATACAGGTAGTTATGCTGAAGCTTTTTCTACAGATGCCGATTATTATGCTTTGGTACCAGGTGGTAGAGACAGTACAAATTATGTATGGAAACTGGATTTGAATAATTTTTCGGGTTATGTCTATACCCTGGTAGCTAATGATCTGGGTGTTGATTCGCCTCTTTCCGGTTATAGCATACCGTCTGCTGATGGTACTGTGAGCGCAAAATTTCCACAATACCTGAGTTACCCTGATATTGCTGATCCACGACCTAATGAGCCTCCAGTACTGACCGGTGGGTTAACCTTTATTGATGATGCTGGCCAGGATTATGCGATTTCTCCCGGCACAACTAATACTGTTCAGGATAGTGGTGTTTTTGAGTTTAACTCTGATGTTGAAGGAACCTATGCAATTACCATTGATACGAATAGTGATGGTGTTTTTGGTGCCGGGGATAAGTTATTACTGGGTAATATGGTTGTTGGTTTAAACCCTGTTCCGTGGGATGGCACTGATCCCGATGGCGTTATTCTTAGTGATGGTAAGTATCGAGCCAATTTGCAGGCTCGTCTTGGTGAATATCATTTTATAGCTAATGATGCAGAAACCAGTGGTGGTACTGCTGACGGATTAACGGTATTTTTGGCGAATAGTGATGGAAGTGTTGTTGATACCAGGGTTTACTGGGACGATGCTACCTATCTTTCAGGAAGTTCTATTTTGCCTGATGGAGAACTGGCTTCTACCTCGGCAGGTAAACATACCTGGGGTAATTTCACCAGTGATAGCATCGGTAATAATGCTTATATTGATACATATGTTTATGGATTGGCTTCCAGTTATACAGCATTGACTGCTATTGTTTCAGATGATGTTTTACAGACAGGTATTGATGGTACTTTAAGTACGCCCCAGAGTAGTAGTCCTGGCAGTAGTTTTACCATTTCTGTAACTGAACCTGACAATAATATTTTGCCAGCTTCAATTGAGACACTTTCTGTTGTTGTGGTGAATGGAACAACCGCTGAGCAAGAACAATTAACTTTGACAGAGACGGGTGTTAATACTGGAATATTTGAAGTCTCATTTGCCACGACAGATATTGCCGGAGCAGGCACTAATAATGATGGCGACATGAATGTTCAGAGTGGGGATACTCTGACTTCAACCTACCAGGATCAACTTGATTCAACAGGGGCATCAGTTGATGTAACCACTGATACTGAAATTGTTGGAGTAGCAGCTGGAGGTTCAAGTCTTATATCATCCAGTCCAACTTCAATTGTTGCAGATGGCAGTAGCACTTCAACAATTACCGTGCAGCTAAAAGATGTGAGTGGTACTAACCTTGTTAGTGGTGGAGATACGGTTGTACTCTCAGAAAGTGCAGGCAGCCTGGGTATCGTTACCGATAATGGAAACGGAACCTACAGTGCGACTTTAACCAGTGGCACATCAACGGCGACAGTGACTATCACTGGTACAGTGAATGGTGGAGCTATCACGGATACTGCCTCTGTTGATTTTGTGGCGGGAGCCGCAGTAGTAGGCACCAGTCAAATCACGGCCAGTCCGACATCCATTGTTGCTGATGGTAGTTCAACGTCAACCATCACGGTTCAGTTGAAAGATGCTAACGGCAATGACCTGATCTCGGGTGGAGACACGGTTGTGCTCTCAGAAAGTGCCGGTAGTCTTGGCGTTGTTACCGATAATTTAAATGGTTCTTACAGTGCGACTTTAACCAGTGGCACATCAACGGCAACAGCGACTATCACCGGTACAGTGAATGGTGGGGCTATCACCGATACGGCCTCTGTTGATTTTGTGGCGGGAGTCGCAGTAGTAGGCACTAGTCTAATTACGTCCAGTCCGACATCCATTGTTGCTGATGGCAGTTCAACGTCAATCATCACGGTTCAGTTGAAAGATGCTAACGGCAATGATCTGATCTCGGGTGGAGACACGGTTGTGCTGACAGAAAGTGCCGGTAGTCTTGGCGTTGTTACCGATAATGGAAACGGAACCTACAGTGCAACTTTAACCAGTGGCACATCAACGGCAACAGCGACTATCACT
>JABHSO010000170.1 GCA_018669845.1 Gammaproteobacteria bacterium
CCTGATTACCCCCAAGCCTCAGCTATCTTTAAAAGACGCTCAGGCATGGGTGGTGTACGCACTGCAGCATAACCTAGCCTTTGAATCATATCTTCCAGGCTAAAACGACGATTAAACCGGTAACAGAATTCTGCCAGATAGCGAGGTAGATGTTGACCACTTACCGAATGGTATGAACCATGCATTGAGTTTTTCACATTGCCTATCATTGTATTCACCCAGGTGAATGCCTCTATCGTGACGCACGCTGGTCCTCCACCGGTCACAATCCCTTTATGCCGACTTCCGGTATCTTTGACAGCCCTAAAGCAGAACAGTCCATCTGAGATCACCTGACTTCCTGCCGCGATATGTCGCTCTGCCCAATTGAAAATTGCATCTTTGTTAAATCCGTTCAATTTTGTCATTCTCATTGCGATTGGATGTCCTTCATCATTCGTCTGTACTGCGGCCACAAAAGGTGTTTTCCCTGAAGCACCACGTCCACGCTTTCCTCCATGCTTCTCACCGCCCCAGTAGACATCATCCATCTGGATATTGCCCGAGAGTGGCTTGCTATCATCACGTTCTTTCATAACTTGAAGTAATTTGTGCTTCATTCGCCATGCGGCGTTGTAGCCGATACCCAGTTGTCGCTTCAGACTGAGTGCCGATACCCCACTTTTACTTTGTGTCAGCAAGTACATCCCCAGAAACCAGGTCGTGAGTGGTAACTTGGTATACTCAAAAATCGTTCCACTGGTTATTGATGTTTGGCGATGACAGCTGTGACACTGGTATAGTCCTCGCGAAATGATACAGTGCCCCTGGTAACCACAATCAGGGCAGGTGAATCCATCTGGCCAACGCCACTTGAAAAGAGCGGCGTGACACTGTTCCTCTGTACCATAATGTTTCAAAAACTCTGGTAAACTAATGCCCTTTTGAAATTGAACCTGATTTCTTGCCATGATACTCACCTGTTTATTGATACATGGCTCATTATACTCACCTGGTAGCTCACTAGCTGAGCCTCAGGGGTAATCAGGAAAAAATATAATAATGCAATTTGGTAAATCAGTATGAATGCAATTCTCTTTATCGGTGTTCTTTTTATGTTATCGCTGGCGGTAAATACAGTGATTACTCGTTGGTCCACCAAGCGTGTTCTTGGCATTGATGTTTCCTACTTTAATTCAGGCATAGCGGTAACAGGGAGATCCTTGGCAGGCTTATTGGCTGGATTTGCGCTGGGGTATGCTGTGAGGATAGGGCTTCAGGGTGATGCAGCCACTATAGATGGTGCTTTGCAGATTGGTGCAATGGTGATTATTTCGATTTTTAGCTTTTTGGTCTACTGGGTCTTACTAGGCAAGCTGACTGGCAAGGAGATAAGTTTGTGGGGTATAACTAAAACAGCTGCTACAGAGACTGTTGTAATGATCGGCTCAGTCTTTGTAATAGGTATAGTGCTCTCTGTTACTTTTTATTTTTTTAACCCATCTTTTTGGGGGGGGGTAACTTAAGTACCACCGGTACAGATTAATTAACAGATAAAAAAGATATTAAAACGGATTAAAAACAGAAGAGGTTACATGATTTTTAGCTGAGGCTCTTATGTGTATTGGTGCACAGGTTTTTTAATCTCTACTCATTGTTTTTCAAGAAAATTGGTATTCGATCTACTTGAAGTGAAATAAAATGATTTGTATGAATCCTAACAGGAAATTGGATGATTTCGATACTCTGGGAAATCTTAGCTATCAGATTATTGAAAAAAATACTTAAACCAGAAAATCCCAATTCTAACTTCCTAGTTTCTCCATACCGGACATAGGAGTAAGTAGAACCTTCGATTTACAAGTAAAATAGCAAAATCACCAAATTTATACTCAGTCTTAAATGTGCGACATATTTAGTCGCATTGAAGTAGTATAAATAATTGATTACTTTTAAAAAGGATCATTTGATGGGAAATAAATTAAATAAGAAAAGAACTTTATCAAAGAATTGATGAGATTCTTTTCTATAAGTGGGGTTCTATCGATATATCTGAGAAAATTGGCCAAGAAATGAGTATGAACAACTATGTGCCAAAAGTGATTGAGTTGACAGTTAGCAGTGATGACTCTGAATTGTTCTATGAGTGATTTTTAATGAGATCTGCAATTAATAATGATAATTTCATCTGGATCACAAGACAAGAGGACTAACCATGAGTGATGTTTTATACCGGCATTGGGTGATGTTGCAGCTTATTCCGCGATCACCTAGAAAAGTATCTGTTCAAATAATCAATAAGCAATTGAATGTCCATGGTTATGAAACTACAGATAGAACCATTCAACGAGATCTTATAAAGCTCTCAAAAAATTTTCCGTTAATAAGTGATGAACGTGATAAGCCTTTTGGCTGGTCATGGTCAAAGGATGCTCCTGTATATGATCTCCCTTCAATGGATATAAATACAGCGATGACATTTTATTTAAGTGAAAAATTTCTGGACCGGTTAATGCCACCTGAAATTATAAATAACATCAGTTCTCATATTAAACTTGCAGGTAATGTTTTAGATGGAATGAAAGGGAAGAAGCTCAAGCAATGGAGAAATAAAATTAGGGTGCTATCCAGAACTCAGCATCTTTTACCCCCTGACATTGAAGAAACAGTCATTGATACGGTTTATCAGGCTTTGCTGATGGATAAGCAATTTTATGTCACATACCATCCGAGACATGGTGACGAACAGGAATATGAAGTTAGTCCACGGGGGCTGGTTATTCGAGATCAGGTTATCTACCTGGTGGCAACGCTTTGGGGCTATAGCGATATCAAACAGTTGGTACTGCATAGAATGAGTGACATAAAACTGTTAGATAAAATGGTTAAAAAGATAAGCTTTAATCTGGATACGTATATTCAAAGTGGTGAGTTTGATTATATCGAGCAGGATAAAAGCATCAGGCTAAAATTACTGATCAATAAATATATTGCCAAACATTTACAGGAAACCGCACTAAGTGAAGATCAGGTAATTAAGGTAATTGATGAAAACAGTAGTTTGCTCACTGCGACAGTAAAGGATACCCAGCAGCTACGCTGGTGGTTACTAGGGTTTGGGGATGGTGTTGAGGTAAAACAACCGGCAAAACTTCGAAAAGAAATGATTGAAATGGTCAAAGCAATGTTCGATAAATATAATGCTTAGCTGAGCGACATAATTTGTCTTAGGTGGGTTGTAAAATAACAAAAATAAAATTAGTAAAAGGAAATATTAAATGAAAATAATCTTTGGACTCCATGCCGATGGCATGAACCCCCATAAAAAAGAAAATCGTCTTGGGATCAAAACTGTTGGCCCGGATGGGTTTCTACAACTATTAGAAACACAGTTGGGTATTCCTGTTCGGGATAGCTCATATACATCAAGAGTAGTGAGCTACCTGAAAAGAATGGAGTCAGCAGGTATTGAGGGAAGCTTTTTTGAGAAAAGTTGCTTGGTAGATAAATTTAATGTAGCTGCCGAACTATTGAACTGGAGAGATCAATGGTATTCAGGAGGCTGGAATGGCCAGATAAGGAACGATAATTTAACATCAGGAAACGAGAAAAAATTGCTTGATGTAGCGGATATAGAAAAGCAAAGTCAAATACCGCTAGCTCCAGGAGAGGGTGAAAGGTTACAGGCTGTACTCACAGCTCTACAGCATCAGAAAACTCAAATTAATGAGTTACAGCTAATTGATCCTATCGCTAATTTTCCGAAAAAATGGAGATTGGTCATTCGTTCATTTGATGGAAGGAAAGTGGATGTTCTGTCACCCAAAGCTGAAGCCGGAACTGATTTAAGACGCTTACAGCAGACACTCATAGCGTTACAGACCGGAGAGCCAGAGCTTAATGAAAAAGGTGAAATTGTAAAAACAATTCTGAAGGATGATGGAAGTGTTCAGGTTGTCAAATCCGGTTCGAAATCTGTATCAGCTTTAGCAGTCGCATCATTTTTAAAATCGAGTTCAGAAAATACGGCATTACTTTCAGGTAGCGATGGTGTAGAACTTGATGAAGCTTTTGAGCGATTTAATTTACCCCGGTCTGGGTTCAAGCGATATTCATCTGCAAGACCTTTACTACAATTACTTCCACTGGCAATTGATTTGCTCTGGGAACCGCTTGACCCGGAAACCTTATTAGAATTTCTGCTACTACCGTATGCGCCTATGCCCAAAGGACTGAGAAGTACACTGGCATCCGTCGTAGCGGATAGCCCTGGGATGAATGGCACATCATGGAATTCAACTTTAGAAAAGTTACTGAAAAAAGATGATGAAGCTTCGCAAAAGAAAACTAAGCAAGTAATTGATCTTTGGCTAAACCCTCAGAGGTATCAAGTCTCTGAAGGTATTCCATTAGCCGTTTTACATGATCGAACTTTACAGGTAGTCGACTGGATCGCCAGGCGATTAGCGCTTGATAATGATGAAGCCCAGATTGCACTATTTAGAGCTGCTAATAATCAGGTAAATGAATTAGCGGTTGTCCTGGGGCACTTTGAAGACCAGAAAATGGTTTTATCATCTGAGCAAATTCATTACCTGATTGAGCAAGTGACCGGTAGCGGTACTGACTTAATCGACCGCTATGCTGAATGCTCACCAGACAAGCCGATAAATTTAGTAGCTACAACGACCCAATCAACGTTTATAAGTCACTTTGATACGGTGATTTGGTGGGATATTCAGGGGCAAAGTAAACCAGCAAACCCATTCTCAAAATCAGAAGTTGAATGTCTTGAATCTAATGGCGTGGATTTAATCATGCCTGAGGCTTTGTATAAAATGGATGCTATCAATAGCATGAAACCCATCTTATCGGCCACAAAAAAACTCATGCTTATCATGCATGATGACTGTGAAAATCAACATCCTCTGATGGATCAAATGATCAGTTGTATGGATGGTTGGGAAGCGATAAATTTGGATGATGAGTTACTAGCAGGAAAGCCTCTAAGTGAAGAGGGTGGGAATATGCAAGAATCTAAATTTATTTCTCTACCAGCCTTTCGCAGGTGGTGGGAAATAAAACCGGATAAAAATTTAGGGAAAAGAGAGCGAGAGTCATTTTCCAGCCTGGACACACTGTTTAAAAGTCCTTACCAATGGATATTAAATTATAAAGCACGGCTGAGATCAGGTGCGCTGTCTGAAATAGCCGATGGTAATTTATTAAAAGGCACATTGGTTCACCACTTATATGAATCATTTTTTCAACAGTGTGCTCATGTTCTCACCGAAACGAAATTAGATAATGTAATTGTAAATGACTGGTTTGATGAAGCTATTAACCCGTTATTGCATCAGGAAGGTCTGGTGCTTTTACAACCAGGTCGAGCAATTGAAAAAGCCCGGCTTGAAGAAACGGCCAGAAGATCTCTTTTTGAACTGATTGAACAGTTACGTGCTGCCAATGTAGTCGAAGTAGAAATGGAAGGTTACAACGAAGGTATATTTTTTGGTGGCATTCTTTCTGGTTCCATTGATGTTAGGGTAGTCAATAAAGCCGGGGTAGAAGCCATTGTTGATATCAAGTGGGGAGGAAAAAGATATAAAGAAAATGACCTCAGAGATAATCAGCACCTGCAGCTCGTCATCTATTCATACCTGAGAGATCTAAAATTAAAGTCTCAGGGGTGGCCGTCTGTGGCCTATTTCATTATTGATGATTCAGTCATGTTATCTCACAACAATGAGTTCTTTCCTAAAGCCTGGGTAGTGAATAAAGAATCAGATGAAAATACCAAACAGGTTTGGCAACGAATAAAAAATACCTGGCAGTGGCGACAGGAGCAGATCAAGCAGGGAATAATAGAAGTCACTATAAAAAATTCAGAACCTGATGAAAACTCACAACCGGGTGAAGACGGATTACCGATACCCGACAGTAACGACTTTTACAGCGATTACGGAGCACTAACGGGATGGAGAAAGTCGTCATGAGTATGAAGTCTAATATGGATAACATCACCTTCATCAGCGCCGGTGCAGGCAGCGGAAAAACGTTTAGACTGACTCAGGATCTGGGTAATTTACTCACAGAACACGCTGATGAATTTAGACCTTCTGGTGTTATAGCAACCACCTTTACAAAACTGGCTGCAAATGAGTTACGTGGGCGGGTTAGACAACGCCTGAATGAAACAGGGCATAACAACCTGGCAGTAAGAATGGAGCAGGCACTCATAGGTACCGTGAACGGTGTTTGTGGTAAGCTGCTCAAGCGATTTGCCTTTGAAGCAGGATTGTCACCTGTGCAAAATGTCATTGAAGAGCAAGCTGCTGAACATTTATTTGCAGTTGCTCTGGAGTCTGTTCTCACACTTGAAAAAACAAAATCTATGATCGCTCTGGCACAAAGACTGAGCATTGATGACTGGCGTAAAGAAGTAAAAGGCATTGTGCAAACGGCGAGAGCCAATAATCTATCCTCCGGCCAGCTACCGGAATTCAGCCAAAGTAGTATTGATGAACTATTCAAGTTTTTACCAGCGGCAAGCAAAAGAGATCTCAATACTGAGCTGTTATCAGCCATACAAACTACCATAACAAATATTGACCTTGAAGTTGATAAAACAAAAGGAACACGAGGATATGTATCGTTTATAAAAGACTGTCAGAGAAAACTGAAAAGTCATCGATACTGTTGGGCAGATTGGGTAAAGTTGTCAAAATCAGATCCTGCTAAAAAGAGTCAGGTTATCGCCGAACCCGTATCAATAATTGCATCTGATATGGAGAAAAACCCAAAATTTCAGAATGACTTGAAAACATTTATCAATGAAATATTCCTGGTTGCCTCACAATCGTTAGAACAGTTTCAAAGCATGAAGAAAAAGAAAGGCATGATAGATTTTGTCGATCAGGAACAATTACTTTATCAGGTACTGGATAATCCAGCAGTTGCTTCTGTTATGCGAGAAGAGCTGGATCTACTCATGGTTGATGAATTTCAGGATACTTCACCTATTCAATTAGCACTATTTTTGAAACTGGCACAATTGGCCAAGAAGGTCATTTGGGTTGGAGATATTAAACAGGCTATTTATGGTTTTCGAGGTTCGGATCCTGAATTAATGATAGGTATTATCGAGCAACTGGAGAAAAAGGGTGGCAAAGTAGAGGTGCTAAAAAATTCCTGGCGTTCATGTCCTGAGCTGGTGAATTATGTCAATGAAATATTTGTGCCTGCATTTTCAAATACATTATCCGAAGACAGGGTACGTTTAAGACCAGCTTTTACAACAAAAAAAGAAACACCCGCCGTCGCTTACTGGCAGTTAAAAGGTTCAAATGCTGGGAAAAGAGAGCACAACCTGGCACAGGGCATACAGTCTTTAGTAACCTCAGCTTATCCGATAGAAGATCGGCATAACAAAATATCTCGGCCAATACAATATGGTGATATTACGGTACTGGCAAGATCCAATGATGCGCTTGATAAATTGGCAGTTACGCTGGATGCCTGGGGCATACCCACAGCAAGAAAGACATCAGGCTTGTTGAGTACACCTGAAGCCACACTCATTTTAGCAGGGCTTCGCTTTTTACTAGACCCAAAACGAGACAGCTTGTCAGTGACAGAGCTATTGGTATTAAGTGAATGCAAAGAACCAGAAGAATGGTTGAATGCCCGACTTGAATTTGTGCAGAATGATGATTCCAGAGAATCAGAATGGGGTCGAGACTCAATGATCATTCAGAATCTTGAGCATCAAGGTCACCGACTTAGCCACTTAACGCCCTACGAAGCACTTAGCGTTGTCACCAATACCATTCAGGCTCGTAAAATAGTACTACAATGGTCTGAAACTTACCGCAGTGCAAGTCAGCGCTTACAAAATATAAAGCAGTTAGAGCTAATGGCTGAAGATTATGAACAATTCTGCCACTCAGAAAAACTTCCGGCTACTGTGGCAGGACTGATACTTTGGCTCAATGGTAAATCCAGTGATGA
>JABHSO010000163.1 GCA_018669845.1 Gammaproteobacteria bacterium
GCAAACAGAGTTAGTCTTACCCCCATAGGGATATACATTTAATTTATAGTATTAGATAACGTGCATAAGAATATATTAATAAACTAAATTACCGGGTCGTAATATGAATTATTTTAACTTAAAAGATGATGCTACTTACCAACGTTGGGTTGAGTCTAAACTTTCAGCCTATCAAAAAAGAACTTCTGCTGATTTCAAACTACTTATTGACATTGATTCTGATGGTCATATTCCTGCTGAATCTCTATCCATAATAAAAGAACAGATCAATGATTATAATTTTGCCCTTTATAAGATGTCAGAATCTGCAGAAGATCACTTGTCTGCGGTTAAAAATATTGGCAACCAGGTAGGTTTGAAAGAGCTGGATAAGAATCTTTGTGCGCAGGAAGACCGTATCACCAAGTTAACAGTAGTAGATCATCAGCGTGGTCATTCATATATTCCATATTCAAATAAAGCCATTGGCTGGCATACTGACGGTTATTATAATCCTTTGCACCAACGTGTGCTTGCCCTTGTTTTACATTGTGAACATTCTTCTGAACAAGGCGGGGTTAATGAGCTGTTAGATCCAGATATGGTTTATATTCATTTACGTGATCAGAATCCAGAATTTATCGAAGCACTGTCAAATCCCGGTGTCATGTGTATTCCAGAAAATATTGAAGATGGGGTTGAAATACGTCCACAAACTTGTACAGCAGTTTTTATGCCGGAACATGTTGCTGAGCATGACCCTGTATTAGCAATGCGATTTAGTAAACGTAAACACAATATAATCTGGGCAGATGATGTATTAACTCAGGATGCATTGACCTGCCTGTTTGAATATCTGGAATCGGATAGCCTTTATCATGTCAAATACCGGTTGAATTCAGGTGAAGGAGTCATATGTAATAATGTATTACATACTCGTTCGGCATTTACAGATAGTGCAGAAAATAAGCGGGTTTATTATCGGGCCCGTTATTACAATCGAATTAAAATTTAGAGAGAACTGTATATGTTGTGGTTAAGTGAAGTTTTACTACAAAGCCCAGAGGCCGAATCGTTTGAAGATCTTAAAGATGTCATTACTCAGCGTGCTGCTGCGGGCGAAAGATTTTTCAGAATGGATATCAAACCCCCTTTTTCTGATACGCCGCCAGACTGGGAAGACAGACTGGAAGCTGTTTTTACAGCTGTCCGTTAGGGTGTGACAACAATGTACTGGCAAGAAGACGAAGAAAAGGGTGAAAAATATCAGGTCCCCGAAGATGTGTTAGATCTGCTCTTTAAAATAGAGTGTAAATCATTACCGTTGGATCATGGTTTTGCCTTATCCGAACAAATTATTCAGCAGTTACCGTGGATAAAAGAAGAAGCCCGGGTCGGTATACATCAGATTCACGTGGCAGAATCAGCTAATGGATGGATGCGCCCTGATGACCCCGAAACAGAAGTGTTAAATGTATCTCGCCGAACTAAAATGACCATTCGAGTGCCCACGACCCGGCTGGAAGATATCAAAGCTTTAACGGGTAAAACACTGGATATCAATGGTCACTCGTTAAAGGTAGGAACTTATAGCACCCGAAAATTAAGTAAACTGACTACTATCTTTGCTCGGTACATGGATACCGATGGTACTGAAGATGAAAATAAGTTCCTCGAGGGTATGGTTCAGAAATTACTCGAAAAAGATATTAAGGTTAAAAAAATGCTGAGTGGAAAATTGATGACGCATAAAACTGATCAGGGAACCATATTAACCCGAAAAATAATGATCAGTGATCTGGATGTAATGCAGTCAGTCCTGCTACAGGAACAGGGTTTAGGTGATAAACAATTACTTGGTATGGGAATTTTTATACCGCATAAAGGCATAGATGCGGTGAATAAGGAGCAGGAAAAAAGCTAAATATTAATGGGTAATAGCTGCTTTGGTGGCTTAAGCTTGTTCCTACAATTCTATATATAAGTTGCCCTGATTATATAACCAATGGGATAAGTGACATTTTGTGTAAGTTATGGGAAAGTATGTCACGAATTTTTTAATCAAACATTTTAAACAATATCGAGGCAGAACTTATGGCACTTGAGTCAGTAGAAAGAACAGATGAAGGTTATCTGGTAAATGCAAATGACTGGAATGAAGAGATCGCGACAGAACTTTTCGCTGAAGAAGATATTACCCCCACTGATGAGCACTGGGATGTTGTCAAATATGTACGCGAGGAAACGTTAAATGGTGATGAGCCGAACGAGCGTAGCATCATGAAGGCAATGGGTAAGATCTGGGGCCGTAAAGTAAAATCTAAGGAAATGTATGAAATGTTTCCTGGAATGCCTTCCAAGCAAGGTTTGAAAATTGGTGGTTGCCCAATGTCTACGCGTAAAGGCGGATACTAATCTCTGGATTGGTAACCTACTGCAGAGGTAGTGTTTTTAATCTACCTCTCTACCACCATAGTGATAGTGACGAATTAGGTGCAATCCCTTATATTCCCGTCAACTTAAAGATTTTATGATTTATTGTGCACACTGTGCAGAGGAAGACAAATGAGCGATAAAGCGGCAAAGATTCAAGAATTGATTGCAATGCAAAAGAAATTTATTGCATATGAGCAAGCTAATGGCGTTAATTTTAAAGATTACTTTACTCCAGAAGCCGGACATGAATTAGACGGATACCGTCAAACTTACATGGATAAAGCAATGGAACTTGTTGGTATTGCTCACGCAGAAAAAGGATCTCAGCCTTAGTATCTGCTGATTCCAAAGGAAAAATTTAAAAGCCGCTTTTATTGCGGCTTTTTTTTGCCTGTAAAATGGATTCAGGGGATTAATTTCCATATTATCCATTTACATAATAGCTGAATATCATGGGGGAAAAATGATACTTAAAATCAGTATTGATGAGCAAAACTATTCGGTCGATGTACCAGATGAAATGCTAACTGAAGGAGCCGAATTCTTTAACAAAATAGATGAAGATATGGATAAAGGCTGGCAAATGAGTAGAAGTTGGGTCGATAAACCGAATGTTGAACAACGCTGCCAGATTGTTGCAGATAAAATCCTGGCTGCATTTGAAAATGAGAATAAAAAATTACTGGATCTTTTATCCGCTTATATTTTGTCTAAACTACCGGGTGTTAAAATGGTATTTATAAGTACCAACGGTGAAATGCAGGAAACAATCTTCGAGTCATAAAGTTGAACCTAAATAAATCAGTTGAATCACAAAAGTCTACGCAAGGCTTTGATGCACCTAGAAAATTTAAAAATACACTCTTCACCAATCAGGTGACCACGGTGTTTTTAAATTCCCTATGCACATCAATTCCTTACGCATCTTTTTTGCACTCAACAGATTTTTTTAGGTTGAATAAAATCATACCATTGCTACTTAGTGTAGTCGCTTTTAATGTTGCTGCCGAGTCTACATCCTGTTGGGATATTGATAACGACTCTGATCGTCTTGCCTGTTTTGATCAATTAAGTAACAAAGACAGGGGGGAATCCTCTTCTGGATTAATGATTGACTGGAAGCAGAATAAAATACGACAGCCCCGGGCAGAATTTTCATTATTAAATGAACGTTGGGAGCTGGAAGAGGATCTGGTTGAATATGCATTTCGTCCTTATAAACCGGTGTATTTTTTCCCATTATTTTATAGTTCAAAATTGAATGAACTACCTGGAACTCCTAATCCCAGAACAACTTCGACTGATTCATTTAATCTGGACCATTTAGAAGCCAAACTTCAGCTTAGTTTTAAAACAAAATTACTGAATGACCTTATTGGGGAAAATGGTGATATCTGGTTTGGTTACACCCAGTCATCACGTTGGCAAATCTATAACGCTGCAGAATCAAGACCCTTTCGTGAAACCAATCATGAACCCGAGTTTATGTTTGTTTGGCGCACAAATTATAACCTGGCAGGGTTTACAGGACGTTTGTTGAGTCTGAGCTTGACACATCAGTCAAATGGACAGAATGAACCGTTATCTCGTAGCTGGAACAGATTCATTCTAAATGTCGGGTTTGATCGACCTGACTGGGTAGTGCAACTTAGACCCTGGTGGCGAATTCCTGAAACATCTGATGAAGAAGATGAAAATCCTGATATTCTTGATTTTGTAGGCAGGGGAGAGCTACTGGTGGTTCATCGCCGGAGAAACAGTCATCAGATATCAGGACAAATAAGGCACTCATTTAAATCAGGAGAAGACTCAAGAGGTTCCATTAATATCGACTGGTCATATCCCTGTTTTGATCGATTACGCTGCCACGCACAAATATTTCATGGTTACGGAGAGAGCATGATTGACTATAACCATCAAACCACATCTTTTGGTATGGGTGTTGCTTTGATTGAGTGGTTTTAATTAAGTTTTAAATATTGAGAGTATTTAAAAAACATATTCACCACGAAGAACACGAAGGGCACGAAGAAAAATCTGAATAGTTTTAATATTTTTTGTTTCAAATTTAAGCTAAAAAAAATAGTTTATTAAACGATGACTTATTGTTAGAAAAGTTCGATAGTAACAGGGTTTTACCTGTGATTTTATAAATTTAAATGACCCCATTAAACCTTCGTGCTCTTCGTGTCCTTCGTGGTGTAAATCTTTTTTTCTGAGTGTAGTGATTTTTATGAATATCTAAAGCCCAATTATTAGCAAGGTGTTTTAAGTTATTAGATTGAAAATTACTCTTCACTATACTGCTGATATTCCTCAATAATCTGGCTAACAGTATGTCTGAAGATTTCCGCGAAAAAGCACTTGAATACCATAGAAAACCGACACCAGGAAAATTGTGTATTCAAGCAACCGTTCCTTTAACCACGCAAACTGATCTGGCGCTGGCGTATTCACCCGGAGTGGCTTTTGCCTGTGAAGAGATTGAACAGGAACCGCTAAAAGCCAGTGACTACACGGCTCGTGGCAACCTGGTAGGTGTTATTTCCAATGGCACGGCTGTTTTAGGGTTGGGGGCTATTGGTCCTCTTGCTTCGAAACCGGTGATGGAAGGTAAAGCCGTTCTATTCAAAAAGTTTGCCAATATTGATGTTTTTGATATAGAAATTAAAGAGACAGATCCAATGCTTCTGGCACAAACCATTGAACGACTGGAGCCCACCTTTGGAGGTATAAATCTGGAAGATATCAAAGCACCCGAATGCTTTATCGTGGAAGAATATCTGCGAGAAAAAATGTCCATTCCAGTATTTCATGATGATCAGCATGGCACGGCTATTGTAGTAGCTGCGGCCATGACCAGTGCATTGAGTATTGTAGGTAAACAGATAGATCAGGTTAAGTTAGTGGCTTCAGGAGCCGGTGCGGCTGCATTAGCCTGCCTGAATTTACTGGTTTCCATGGGGCTTTCCAAAGAAAACATTATTGTCACCGATATTGATGGCGTGGTTTATAAAGGCAGAAAAGAGAGTATGGATCCCTATAAGGATCGTTACGCTATAGATACCTCGCACCGTACTCTGGCTGATGCTATCGATGGGGCAGATGTGTTTCTGGGTTTATCTGCTGCCAATGTGTTAAAGCCCGATATGATAAAAGGGATGGCTAGTCGACCAATTATATTTGCCCTGGCTAATCCGAATCCTGAAATTACTCCTGATGAAGCACATAAGGTTCGAGATGATCTTATTATAGCCACGGGCCGATCTGATTATCCTAACCAGGTGAATAACGTTTTGTGCTTTCCATTTCTATTTAGAGGAGCACTGGATGTTGGTGCTACCGAAATAAATGAAGAGATGAAAATTGCCGCTGTACATGCTATTTCACGTCTGGCACAGGCTGGCAGTACTTCCGATATTGTGAGTTCTGCTTATGCAGGTGAATCGTTGAGATTCGGCCCTGAATACTTGATACCTAAACCCTTTGATCCCCGGCTTATTACAGAGATTGCCTGTGCAGTAGCACAAGCCGCGATGGATTCTGGAGTGTCGACACGGCCTATTGATAATATGACTGAATATCGTGATCAATTAACCACATTTGTATATCGATCCGGCCTGATCATGAAACCGGTATTTGATTTAGCCAGGAATAGTAAAAAGAAAGTGGTATTTGCTGAAGGTGAAAACCTCAGGGTATTGCAGGCGGTTGAAACTATAGTACAGGAAAAAATAGCCTATCCAATTTTACTGGGTCGACCAGACATCATTAAATCTCATATCCGAGACTATGGTTTAAGTATACGAGAAGGTATTGATTTCGAGATTATCTATGATATTGATGAAGACAAGTTTGCTGACTGTTACCACTCGATTATGAAAAGACGGGGAGTCACTCATTATGAAGCTGAAGACCTGGTGCGTTCAAATAGAACATTACAGGCTGCGCTCATGGTTAAAACCGGAGATGCAGATACGTTGATCTGTGGATCTGTCGGTCGTTTTCTTCATCATTTGAATCATGTAATGGATGTTGCAGAACAACCGGATGGTGAACAGAAATTATCTACCTTAAATGTTCATATCCTCGATTCAGGCACTGTATTTATCTGTGATACCCAGGTTACCTATAACCCAAATGCTGAAGAAATAGCACAAATGACACTCGCGGCGGCTAAAGAAGTAAAACGTTTTGGCGTCACACCAAAGGTCGCCTTATTGTCTCATTCCAACTTTGGTAACAGGGATTCAGCCAGTGCTAAAAAAATGCGTAAGGCACTGGATTTGATTCGTGAACTGGATCCTGAACTTGAAATCGATGGTGAGATGCAGGCAGATTCAGCCCTGTCTCAAGTCAAGCGTGATGAAAAATTCTCAGGCTCTACATTAACCGGGCAAGCCAATTTACTGGTTATGCCTAATCTTGATTCGGCTAACATAACTTCAAATTTGCTCCAGGTATTGCGTTGTGGTGTCACTATAGGCCCTATTTTAACAGGTTGTAATCTACCCGGTCATATTGTTAATTCTTCAGTGACCGTAAGAGGTTTGATTAATATGACAGTCATGGCAGTAGTGCAAAGTATTCAATTTAAGCAGTAATGAATTTTGTACTTTTAGCTTGTCATATCACACTAAACTTGACTATATAAGTAAATGCTAATATAGTATCGGGTTTTTGATAGCCGTAATTCGATATGACATCTTCTTCTGTGGAATCCAGACACGCGAAACGAATTGCGAGTATTATCACTATTGTCATATTCGTTTTAGCCGCTATTAACGGTATCTTTACTTATTCAGGAGCACACCTGTTTATTAAGGAAATGCTATTTGCGGTTTTATTTGCAGTTGCCGTGCAATTCTCCATTGCGATCAGCCTTATCGCTTTACCTTTTGTCAGAGGTATTGGAAAGTTGGTGCTTCTGGTCGTCTACCTGGCTGCTTTAACACTGTCTACCTTATCCGCTTATACTTTTATTTATAATGCTGGTTTACCTGGAACGTTGGGAGATAGTACGTCGGTAAATACTCAGCTCAAGGCTCGAGTAGCCGATCAGTTGAGTGAAGTAATTCTTGCTGAACAGGCTTTTATTGATGGTAAAACAGAACAGTTAGCTTTTCTGAATCGTCAGGCTGAAGAAGAAGCCTTAAGAGGTTACAGGTCAGGATTGGGTGCCGGTAAAGGTCCGAAATATTATGCGAAAATGGAAGCATTGCAGGCTGATGAAGTTCGTTTTGAGGCACAGAAGCGAAAGTATGAAGAAGCTAAAAATATCTATGCTGAAATGGATGCTGAGCTAGTGAGTAAATCTGAGGGACAGCGTGACAGGTTGATTTTACTGTTGTCAGGTTTGAAAGCAGTGGTGATTACTGATGAAGCCAAACAGATTGTGACTGATATTTCTCAGAGTAAACTGGCAGTTATTTTAAGCCCGGTTGAAACCGCGATGAGTGTGATTCTGGATAGAGACTCGTATTCTGTTCAATTGGTTGTGAGTATTATCTGGGCTGCTGTATTTGATCTACTGGCTCTGTTTATGGGTATTATCCGTTATTATATTTTGCGCCCAAAGTATTCTATCTTGACCGGGATTTATGATTCTATTACAGCGTTTGTTACCTTTATCATTCGTCTTGGTTATATCAAAAAAGATGCGCGCCAGAAATATAATCAACAATTACAGAACCAGAGTCATGGAACGCCTTTGAATTCTTCTGAAATGCAATCATTTGCGACTTACGTGATGGCGGGTAGTTTATTTTCAGCAGGCGATGATCAGAATGCTATAGAGCCACTACAAAAATTGATCAGCCACATAGAGCCTTTAAAACTTGCCGATGATCCTCGTGGAGTTGGTATTCCATTTGATGTTGTTGATGATCAAAAAGACATGAAAACGTTGATGGCCATGTTGATTCAAAACGAAGTCTTTCTATCAGATGTCGAACACGGTGTTTATGTGATGAACACGGGAAGTGAAATGGCACAGAAGATTCTGGTATTTATTAAAATGGGTTTAAAAGATCCCAGCAAAGAGAAAGAAATTTCACGTTTTATGATGCCAGCAGAAGTTACTCTGTAATTACTGTTTTTGTTACTGATATCTGTTTCAATGAAATGGATATCAGGGTTATACTGTATTCATGCATTTTCTAATATTACTGCTTTTCGCACTGACCTTTTTTCTTTATTTTACCTTCAAATTGCTGCGGCAACCTGAGTCACGGCGATATCTAATTCTTCTATTAATCATCGATATCTGGCTATCGGTGGTATTAGTTTATCTTTTTTATAGCGCATTATTTGACTGAGATTAATCAGCTTTACTTATATTAAATAATAATAAATATAGCTGTTTACATTACTGGTTGAAAAGGTCTATGCTCCTCCTGATAAATATTTTATATATCAAGATAAAAACAGGAGAGAATAATAAAATGTATAAATTACTTTTAACATCAGCTGCATTACTTGCGATGTCCACTCAAAGTGTTCAGGCATCTGGCCGATTAACGATATATTGTAGTATGCAAGGGGACTGGTGCCAGAAAGCATCGGAAGTCTTCGGTAAAAAATATGACGTAAAAGTGGCTATGACCCGTAACGGTTCAGGCAGTACTTACGCAAAAATTCTAGCTGAAAAAGAAAATCCCAGGGGTGACATCTGGTATGGCGGAACATTAGATCCGCACAGTCAAGCAGGTGTGAATGGATTGTTGGAGTCTTATCAATCACCTATGTTGAGTGAAATAAGAGAACCATACCGTAACCCTGCTGCCAGCGGTAAAAACCATACCACAGGTATCTACGTAGGTATCCTTGGATTCAGTGTAAATACAGATTTGCTCAAAAAAGCTAAATTAGATATGCCTAAATGCTGGAGTGATATCGTTAAACCTGAGTTCAAAAGAAATGTACAGGTAGCAAGTCCTCAAAGTTCTGGTACAGCTTATACTGCTCTGGCAACTTTCACTCAGTTGAAGGGTGAAGATAAGGCTTTTGATTACCTGACTGATTTACACAGCAATATTTCTCAATATACCAAGTCAGGTTCTGCGCCGGGTAAAAATGCAGCTCGTGGTGAAGTTATGGTGGGCATAGGATTTTTACACGATCATGGTAAGCAGAAAGGTCTGGGATTTCCTCTAGAGCTGGTTGCTCCTTGTGAAGGAACAGGTTATGAGATTGGTGGGTTAAGCATCATGAAAAATGCTCGTAACATGGATAATGCCAAAAAATTCGTTGACTGGGCACTTTCTAAAGAAGGTCAGGAAGTGGCTGCTGGTGTAAAAGCTTACCAGGTTCCAACCAATAAGAATGCCGCTATTCCTGCTGAGGCTATTCGTCCTGAAAATGTTAATCTGATTGATTATGATTTTGTTAAATACGGTACTGAAGAAAAGCGTAAAGCTTTAATCAGCCGCTGGGTTCAAGAAATTAAACCTTTAGCAAGATAATCATAAACTGTGATGGCCAGCCTGACTTGTTTAAAGTGGGCTGGCTTTTTTGTGATTGCTTCAATCAATAGAATAATACGAACAGGGTCACTGTCGATATTCTTTCCCTGATATTTTAAGTCTTCGAGTTTTGAGTATTTAACTATGCAAGTACCTGCTACTTTGTCATCTTTGGATGCAAGGGTTAAATGGATAATAATCGGGTTAATTGGCTGGGTTTTACTGCCCTGGAAAGGCCTTGAATATGGAATTTTTGAATCAACCCAATCTGAAATTGTTGAGGCATACGCCTGGCAAAGTTTAAATACATCCTTACTTTCTTTATTTTCATTAATTGCTTTATGGATACGTCCCTGGAGTTCACTATCTAAAGCACTGTTAATTGATGCGGTAGTATCTGTTGGCACTTTTATCATTATTTTATTTGCTGCAAATTATGCAAAAGAATCCTTAGGTTATAGTTCTGCAGTTCAGCTGATTGTTCTGCTGGGTATTTTCTCTCTGACTCTGGCTCGGATGGGGTTTGTTCAGGGTGACCCCTTTATGACAACGGCTATCGTGTTCGTGATGGCGTCGATAATCATTTTTGTACTGTTCCCCATTTTAATTATTTTTTCAAAAGTCATCATTGCCGAAGATGGCTCTTTTACACCTTATTTATTTTTCCAGAATATCACCGGTTTTGGTGTATTCAGGACGCTTAAAAACTCTCTGGTAATGGCTCTTCTTGTTGGGGCATTAGCCACTTTTTTCGGTCTTTCATTTGCTATTTTTACTGTTCGTGTAACCAAACGATTTTCGGGGCTTACACGAATATTTTCGATGTTACCGATAATCACGCCACCGTTTGTTATCGGTTTATCCTTAATTTTAATTTTTGGACGAAATGGAACCATTAATGATGGATTACTATTTCTTTTTGGTGACGGAGGATTGTTTACCGGTGAAGAAGGGTGGTTTGAACGTTCACCCTATATTTATGGTTTCTGGGGGATATTACTGGCTCAGACACTGTCTTTCACGCCTATCTGTTACATGTTACTGGTCGGCATGGTTTCAACCATCAATCCCGCCGTCGAAGAAGCTTCGGTGACGATGAGAGCAACGCCTACTCAAACATTTCTACAGGTAACTTTACCTCTTTTACGTCCCGGTATCGCCAATGCATACCTGTTAGGTGTCATTTCCTCATTAGCTGATTTTGGTAACCCCATCGTGTTAGGTGGTGATTACGATGTACTTGCGACAGAAATATACTTTAGCATCGTGGGTGCTCAACTCGATTATCCGCGTGCCGCAACTCTGGGTATATTATTGTTAAGCTTTTCGTTATTAAGTTTTACCATTCAGCGACGCTGGATAGGGAAAAAATCTTACGTGACGGTCACTGGAAAAGGTAGTGGTGGTTTTTTTCAACCTTTACCCCGTTGGGTGCGTATAGGTGCAACTACCGTGACATTGATATGGATGTTTTTTACCGCTGTTTTATATTCCAGTATTTTACTGGGAGGTTTCGTCAAAAACTGGGGTGCAGATTACACGCCAACTTTAGCGCATTATGAACAACTGTGGGCACGTGGAATAGATTATGGTGCATGGCCATCATTTATTACAACCTTACAGTTTTCAGCCATAGGCGCACCCCTGACGGCTTTAATGGGTTTGATGATTGCTTATATTACAACCCGACGGCGATTTATGGGGCGTGGAGTAGTCGATTTTAGTGCAATGATCAGCTTTGCCATTCCAGGAACAGTTATAGGTATTAGTTATGTTCTGGCCTTTAATACCGCGCCTATCCTGTTAAATGGTACAGCCATTATCATTATTATTTCATTTATCTTTAAGAATATGCCGGTGGGTATTCGTGGTGGAATCTCTGCATTATCACAGATAGATCCATCACTTGAAGAAGCATCTTTAACTCAACGAGCGACTTCTATCAGAACTATTTTTACCATTGTATTACCTTTACTTAGACCTGCATTGATATCAGCTATTGTGTTCAGTTTTGTTAAGTCAATGACCACGGTGAGCGCAATCATCTTTTTAGTTACTGCAGATACTCAGGTGGCAACTACTTACATTTTAGGCAGGGTTGAAGATGGTGATTATGGTCCTGCGATAAGTTATGGCTCGGTATTGATAGTGACCATGTTGATAGTCATATTGGCAGTGGATAAATTTATAGGCCGATCAAGAATTGAAAGAGGGCAGGCACCAGGATGAATGAAAAACACTCAAGCGGAGTAGAGCTTAAAAATGTTGTGATGACATTTGGAGAACAAACAGTTCTGCATAATATTAACCTGATGATTCAACCCGGTAGTTTGACTACGTTACTAGGTCCATCCGGTTGCGGCAAAACCACCATTTTACGTCTAATTGCTGGCCTTGAACTACCCACATCAGGACAAGTTTTTTTAGGTGATGAAGATGTTTCAGTTTTATCGGCGAGTCAACGGGATGTGGGAATGGTTTTTCAGTCCTATGCATTATTTCCTCATATGACAGTCGGTGAAAATGTGGGTTATGGCCTGAAGATGATGGGCATAGCACCTGATGATCGAACTATTAGAATTAAAGAATCTTTAGATTCTGTTGGTCTGGATGGTTATCAGAGTCGCTTCATAGATCAGTTATCCGGTGGACAACAGCAGCGGGTTGCATTGGCGAGAGCTTTGGTACTTAAACCGAAAGTTATGTTGTTTGATGAACCTCTCAGTAACCTTGATAGTAAACTTCGTCGCCAGATGCGTGAAGATATTCGGCGCCTACAACAGGAGTTAGCAGTAACAGCCGTTTATGTGACCCATGATCAGGATGAAGCACTGGCGGTTTCTGATGAAGTTGTGGTGATGAAAGAGGGTGGCATTGCACAACAAGGTTCACCGAAGCATCTTTATCTCAGTCCTAACTCAAGATTTGTAGCAACTTTTATGGGTGATGCAAATATTGTAGAGGGTGAAATCATATCTGCTGAAGGTAAAAGTATTATTAAAATCGGTGAGATTGAAATTGAAGCGGATCATTCTATGGAAAGCTATAAAGAAGGAAAAACTTTGGTAGCGATTCGACCCGAAGCACTTTCATTGATCAGATCAACGACTGAACCATCACTAAAAGGAACTGTTATTTCCAGAGCATATATTGGAGCATCGACAGAATATCGAATTAAAGTTGATGACAAAGAGTTATTTTTAATTTCACCAACTGGAAGTGAAGAGTTTGAACTTGATGAAGCTGTTCATGTATTGATTACTCCACCCGGTATTGCACCAATCCCTGACTAGATACCTAGACTCTTTTTTCCTGAAGCGGGGCTAATAACCCCGCTTCAAGTTAAATTACTAACGGCTATTTAGTTAACTATCTTCCACGATCCATCCGCTTGCAGACAGGCAGTGCCATAAGCTTCTTCTGTTTCTCCACCAACTGTAATTGAATGCTGGTATTCTCTACAGGTAAGTCCACTACGGTTCCTGCCTTGTCGGGTCGTGACAACATAACCTGAAGCTTCATCCGTATCCCAGTATATTTTTTCACCGACATCAGCATTTGTCGCTTCTATTTGCGCTTCTTCGTGTTCGCGTTGAGCCTGCTCGTCAACCATGTCCAGTAGCTTCAATGTGATAGCAGTAAAAGTGAGCCATCTCCAGGCATTGTTATCACTTAAGTAATGTCCATAACCGAAATAAGAATGTCCAAATGGACGAACAATGAATACATTACGAAATGTTCTGTGTCTGGGAGTTGCTAATAACAGGCGGTTTCCATGTCGTAATTCATAATGTCGATTATTTCTACGATGGTCCCGATAATTATAGTGACGAGTTACAGGTCTAACTCGACGGTGATTACGCTGGTATTTTTCAACTCGATGACGTTTAGAATACCCCCTATTTGGCTGAGAGTCGTATCGGCGAGTTGTGTATGTATGATCCTGATGATTTTTCTGTTTTGCCGGTTGACGAGTTTCCCTGAAGTCCTGTTTACGTTGTTTCGGGTGTAAATTTTTATTACCGGCTCGAGAATTTTTTTGTTGCTGCTTGTATTGTTTTTGTGGTTTGTTTTGATGCCTCTTTTTACCTTCATCACGTCGCTGCTCATAACGTTGTTCTTTTTTAAATGAGTTTGAATCTGCATAAACTGGGGTGAGTATTAAGGTAGTTAGTGCAGAGGCTATCAAGATAGATAATTTTACTGTTTTCATCTTTAGATCCTTATTTCAAATCGAGAATGAGCCATTAGTCATAAACATTGCTAAATAGTTGCATTGCTTATTGATCAATATGGTTTGTACTTGATTAGTATCAGTATATAGCCTGAATGCAGCATGAATTGTTTGTTATGCCAAACTGTTCAATGTCATCAAAAAAAATTTACCACGAAGTCACGAGGTACACGAAGGTAAATTATTTTGTAATATTTGATTTTAAACTTTATGGCAACGACCATTTTGCCTCAAAACCTTTAATGTCTTTTACTTCGTGAGCTTCGTGCCTTCGTGGTGAAAATGTTTTTATTTACTTCTGACAGTGGTCATCGGGTTGTTTTTATATTGGGTCCATTGGTGTAATGAGCCATCGTAAATTTTTAGCTGTTTATGTCCTAATAGTTCATGTAAAACGAACCAGTCAATCAGCTGAAACACTAGTAAAAAATTGAGTGACTAAAATTAATGTTACAAAAGAGAGTTTTTTCATGATGATTTCAGTAATGGATCAATAATGTACAACCAGTCTAAGTAATTATTTTTCAGTAAGACAATGATGATCATCAAGTGGTGTATTTCATTAATAAACTTTCAAATTCTTCTCGTTGAATATCTATGGCACCCATATTAACCAGATGATCAGTATTCATCTGGCAATCTATTAATTGATATGCATTTGAGTCAACCAGAGCTTTTAAACAGCATTTGGAAGCATTGTTGGCATGGCTGAACATGGATTCTCCATAAAATACCTGACCTATACTAACGCCGTATAACCCTCCCACCATGACATTCTCATCGTTCCAGCATTCATAGGAGTGAGCCAGTCCTGCATGAAATAATTCGGTATAAGCCTTGATCATGTCAGGGCTAATCCAGCTACCGGGTTGGCCATCTCGAGGTTCAGAACAGGCTTGCATAACTTCGCTAAAACGTTGGTCGGTCGTTATGTGGTAAAGGTCTTTGCGTAAAAATTTGCGTAGTGAACGATTTAATTTAAAATTATCAGGAAATAATACGGTTCTGGGAGCTGGTGACCACCACAGGATGGGTTCATCTTCATTAAACCAGGGGAAAATGCCATGTTTATAGGCTTCGGTTAACCATTCAATATTTAGTTCTCCACCTGCGGCTAATAGACCGTTTGGGTCTGGTTTTGCAAAACGGGTTTCCGGAAACTGGACAGGTAAATCGGGGTCAAGCCAGGGAATCATCTATTCTGCCTGTATTTTTTTGAAAGGTGATTTTTTGCTTTGTTCAGTGCAATAATCATTAATATATTGTTCTTCCTGGTTGAGGTACTGTTTTATCATCTGATGAAAGTTATCATCCGGAAACCAGTGAGCTGAACAGGTTCGAGTGGGCAGAAACCCCCTGCTGATTTTATGCTCTCCCTGCGCTCCCGGATCAAAATGTTGTAAACCATTTTTTATACAATAGTCTATACCCTGATAATAACAACATTCAAAATGCAGGTGGTTGTAAAACTCATCACAACCCCACAGGCGACCAAATAAGGTGCTGTCACTTTTAAAAAATAGGGATGCAGCAATGATTTTTTCATTGTCTAAAGCCAGTACTACCATCACCCGTTTGTTCAGTTGAGCACCAATTGTCTGGAAAAAGCTTTTAGTCAATGTGGCAGTACCATATTTTCTTTCAAAGGTACGAGCATATAACTGGTGAACTCTGGCCCATTCATCAGTAGATAATTCATCACCATATTTTTGCACAATGGTTAAATCTTCGGCATCCACAGACGAACGTTCTTTTTTGATATTTTTACGCTTTCGGGAGTTTAGGTCAGATAAAAAGTCATCAAAATTACTATAAGAATGGTTTAACCAGTGATACTGGCAGTCATAACGTAACAAAAGCTGCTCAGATGTTTGTTCTTTTAAAATGCTTTCACGTTCAAAAAGGCAGTGCCACCCACTTAACTGGTGGCTTTTGCAAAACTGTTTAATAATGCTGATTAACTGACTGGTTAAATTATTAATATGATCTTGATCTGAAATGTTCTGATGGATTAAAAATCGTGGACCAGTTGCGGGAGTGTAGGGGATAGCACTGACCAGTTTCGGATAATATTCAATCCCTGATCGTTCATAAGCCTGAGCCCAGTTATTATCGAAGACTAGTTCGCCGTAACCATTCGATTTTATATAGCAGGCTATGGCTGCAACAGCAGTTCCAGATTCGATGATCAGGAAATAAACAGGTTGCCATCCAAATTCGCTTAAACAGTGATTTAACTCGAGAGCTAGTAGAAATTCATGGCGGGTGAAAGGGTAGTCTGCCTCACCGAGCTGATTCCAGATGGATTTATCAACTTCGGCAAGGCTTTGATGTATTTCGACTTCCAAATCTATGGATAACTATTTATTAGCAAGTTCCTTTGCATCCAGATATTTTTCAGCATCCAGTGCGGCCATGCAACCTGTGCCAGCTGAAGTAATGGCCTGACGGTAGATGTGATCGCTCACGTCTCCCGCTGCGAAAACACCTTCAATACTGGTGGCTGTTGCATCACCCTGAGTGCCACTTTTTACCTTAAGGTAACCATTTTCCATATCCAGTTGACCTTCGAAAATAGAAGTATTCGGTTTATGGCCGATAGCGATAAAAATACCGGTTAATTCCAGATCTTTAGTTGAATCATCGATAGTGCTTTTAATGCGTAAACCTGTTACGCCTGTGTCATCACCTAACACTTCATCAAGGTTATTGTTCCATTCAATAGACATGTTGCCATTTTCTACTTTTTCGAATAACTGTGTTTGTAGAATTTTTTCGCTGCGTAAACTGTCACGCCTATGGATTAGAGTCACATGACTGGCAATGTTAGAAAGATAAAGAGCTTCCTCTACAGCCGTATTCCCACCGCCAATAACGGCAACATTCTGACCTCGATAGAAAAAACCATCACAAGTCGCGCAGGCTGAAACACCTTTACCCTTAAATTTCTCTTCACTCGGGTCGCCCAGATACATTGCGCTGGCACCGGTTGCTATGATCAGAGCATCACAGGTGTATTCAGCCTGATCACCAACCAGCCGTTTGGGTGTTTCATTCAGGTAAGTGGTATGAATATGATCGAAAATAGTCTCTGTATCAAAACGTTTAGCATGTTTTTCCATACGTTCCATCAGATCAGGACCGGTTGTACCTTCGATATCACCAGGCCAGTTATCGATCTCAGTGGTGGTCATTAACTGCCCGCCAGATTCCATGCCTGTGATTAAAACCGGGTTAAGATTGGCACGAGCAGCATAAACAGCAGCTGCATATCCTGCAGGGCCTGAACCGAGGATAAGGCACTTGGCATGTTTGGTTTCTGACATAAATAAGCTTCCTGAAAAAGTGAAAATAATGAATTAGTATAAAATTTTGCGTGTTAGTTTACATCAAACCTGGTTGTAAAATAGGCCGAAATTAAATAGATGCATGTTCTTGATGTTAATTAATGCCAAACATTTAAATTACAAGGTTTCGCTTTGATCTGGTTTCTGTAAAATGATCAGTTTTTGAAACTAATCTAAATTAGTAAAGGCTTCCTTTGGCTCAGGCAAAAACAAAACCTCGAATACCTGATAATACTGATAGTAATATTTTGACTAGCCAGTTGGATCAGCGCCTGCGCGAAACAGGTATGTTGATTTCATTCGCGTTGGCATTTTATATGCTGGTTGCTTTAGTCAGTTATGATGCTGCTGATGCAGCTTGGTCTCATAGTGGATTGAATGAACAGGCGACTAATTTTGGCGGGTCGGCCGGGGCCTGGTTATCGGATTTAATGTTATATTTATTCGGTTACATGGCTTTTTTACTGCCTGTCATGCTTATTTATAATGGTGTGATTCTGGTTAGAACTAAACTGGATAACAAGGAAGACCGTTATCAAATGTTGGCGGTACGCTGGAGTGGTTTCGCCCTGACACTAATTTCTGGTTGTGCAATTTCCAGCTTACATTTTTCGTTGAGTAAAGGCGTTATGCCATTGGATGCCGGAGGCATTTTAGGCCAGATAACCGGGCTTAACTTTTCCCATGCCATGGGTTTTTTGGGAGCAACGGTATTACATCTGGCGATGTTTTTATCGGGGCTTACGTTGTTTACTGGTATTTCCTGGCTCGCGGTTATTGATAATACCGGCAGGATGACATTGTTGGCCCTGGATAAGTTGATCGATCAATATTACCTGTTGAAAGACAGACGTGTAGGAACTCGTTTACGTCATGAGAGAGAGCAGGTTTTTACCGAGCAAAAAGTTAAAAAAGAAAAACGTAAACCCGTTCGAATAGAACCTGTAGTGAAACAACTCGAGCAATCTGAGCGTGCTTTCAAGGAACAGCAGATTCCATTATTCAAACGTGATGGTGAACCAGGCGTAATTCCGTCGTTGTCATTACTCGATTTACCTCCTGCAAAAACACAAGGTTATAGCGCTGAAGCTTTACAGGCTATGTCTCAGCAACTAGAAGTAAAACTGCTGGATTTTGGTATTGAAATTCAGGTGGATTCAGTTCACCCGGGTCCGGTTATTACACGTTTTGAAATATTACCTGCTGCAGGTGTTAAAGTTAGTCAAATTGCCAATCTTGCTAAGGATCTGGCCCGTTCTCTGTCAGTCATGGCGGTACGTGTGGTGGAAGTTATACCCGGTAAACCGTTTATGGGTATTGAAATTCCCAATGAGCAACGTGAAATAGTGGTGCTTAGTGAAATCCTGAAATCTCGTGTTTATGATCAATCTCATTCTCCACTTACCTTGGCTCTGGGAAAGGATATCAGTGGTGACGCTGTGGTTGCTGATCTGGCTAGAATGCCTCACCTGCTAGTGGCGGGTACCACGGGTTCAGGTAAGTCAGTTGCTGTCAATGCGATGTTATTGAGCCTGTTGTTTAAAGCTACGCCTGAACAGGTTCGGATGATCCTGATTGATCCCAAGATGCTGGAATTGAGTGTTTATGATGGTATTCCTCACTTGCTGGCTCCAGTTGTGACGGATATGAAAGATGCAGCAAACGGATTACGCTGGTGTGTAGCTGAGATGGAACGGCGTTATAAATTGATGGCGGCTCTGGGTGTTCGTAACCTGTCAGGCTGTAATAAAAAAATTACTG
This sequence comes from Gammaproteobacteria bacterium, assembly GCA_018669845.1. Taxonomy (GTDB): domain Bacteria; phylum Pseudomonadota; class Gammaproteobacteria; genus JACNJF01. The sequence continues at coordinate 19,221 of JABHSO010000163.1, forward strand.
AAGCATTAGAATCAGGAGAACCCATTAAAGATCCGTTATTTAACCGTGAACAGGCTATTTTGATGGATCCTGATGCACAGCCAGATAACCTTCAGCCATTACCTTACATTGTTGTAGTGGTCGATGAATTTGCCGATATGATGATGGTGGTGGGTAAAAAGGTCGAAGAGTTAATAGCAAGACTCGCACAAAAAGCTCGTGCTTCAGGCATACACCTCATTCTTGCTACCCAGAGACCTTCGGTTGATGTTATTACCGGTCTGATAAAAGCTAATATTCCAACTCGCATCGCTTTCCAGGTATCTTCTAAAGTTGATTCACGCACGATTCTTGATCAAATGGGGGCAGAAAACCTGTTAGGTCATGGTGATATGTTATATCTACCACCAGGAACCAGCTTGCCGGAACGAATTCATGGTGCATTTGTTGATGATCATGAAGTTCATGACGTGGTAGCAGAAATTAAAAAGCAGGGGAAACCAAATTACGAAGAAGGAGTCTTACAGGAGCAGACAGGCACAGTTTTACCAGGGGAATTACCCAAAGGTTCAACCGGTGCTGATCAGGATGCTCTCTACGATGAAGCGGTGGCCATAGTGACTGAAACCCGAAAAGCGTCAATTTCTTATGTGCAAAGAAGATTGAAAATAGGTTACAACCGTGCAGCACGAATGATTGAAGAGATGGAGATTTCAGGTGTGGTGTCTCAGGTACAATCAAATGGTAGTCGGGAAGTTCTGGCTCCACCTCCAGTAAAAGTGGACTAAAAAATTAGTAATGATGAATAAAAGTATTTTATTAGTGATTCTGGTCTCAGCCCAGATTTTTCTGCCTGTATGGGCTACAGAAGTAGAGGATCGCCTTAATAGAGCGATGTCTTCACTGGATAATTTACAGGCTGACTTTAAACAAACTCTGCTTGATGATAATAAAAAAATTATTCAGCAATCGATGGGAAAGGTTTCTATTCAACGACCAGGAAAATTTCTATGGATTTATGAAAAACCCTATGAGCAGCAAATTATCGCTGATGGTAAAGAGCTATGGGTTTACGATGTAGACCTGGATCAGGCAACGGTAAAACCAATGGAAGCAAGTTTGTCTTCCGCACCTATCATGGTGTTAATGAAGAAACAACGTGTAGAGACGGAATTTGAAGTTAACGAAATAGGCATGCACAAAATTTTATACTGGATTGAACTGATCCCGAAGAGTTCAGATATGGAATACAGCAAAATCTATATCGGCATGGATGGAGAAATCATCAAAGCAATGGAATTAAGAGACAGTTTCGGCCAAAGCACACAAATTACTTTTGAAAACCAACGCTTAAACATGATTTTTAAACCGAATACTTTCAAGTTTAATCCTCCCCCTGGGGTCGATGTGTTTGGTGTTGGTGGATAATAAGCAAAGGTTAACAAGGTGCCGGATCTATTTTCTGAGGAACATGCCTATCAACCTTTGGCTGATAGAATGCGTCCACAAACACTTCAACAAATGGTTGGTCAGTCTCATTTACTCTCCTCGGGTAAACCATTAAGACAGGCTATTGAAGCAGGTAAGTTACATTCTATGCTGTTCTGGGGACCTCCCGGTACGGGTAAAACTACTCTGGCTCGACTTATTGCTAAATACAGCGATGCCCAATTCCTATCTCTTTCTGCAGTGTTGTCAGGAGTTAAAGATATTAGAGCAGCCATTGAGCAGGCTAAACAGTTTAGTGGTGTAACGGTATTATTCGTGGATGAAGTGCACCGGTTTAACAAGAGTCAACAGGATGCCTTTTTGCCGCATATTGAAGATGGCACCATTGTGTTTGTTGGAGCGACGACCGAAAATCCTTCCTTTGAACTGAATAATGCGTTGCTATCAAGAACTCGTACTTATCTTCTAAAGTCATTTACTGAACAGGAACTTGCTGAACTGGTTAATATTGCCCTGGAAGATGAACAGCGTGGCTTAGGCAGTTTAAAGTTGGAGATCGATGATGATGGCCTGGCCATGTTGATTAAAGCTGCTGATGGTGATGCACGACGAGTTTTAACTTTTTTAGAGATATTGGCGGATCTTGAAATTGAAGGTTTAATCAAAACAGAGCAGGTGGCGGAAGTAGTCAGTCATGGACACAGGCGATTTGATAATAAGGGAGATATTTTTTATGAGCAGATTTCTGCACTGCATAAATCTGTAAGAGGATCAGATCCTGATGCTGCTCTGTACTGGTTATGTAGAATGCTGGATGGAGGCTGTGACCCCTTGTATATTGCACGCCGTGTTGTGCGTATGGCCTCGGAGGATATTGGCAATGCAGATCCACGTGCTCTGGAAATTTGTCTCAATGCCTGGTTAACTTTTGAGCGACTGGGTAGCCCGGAAGGAGATCTTGCGATAGGGCAGGCAGTGATTTACCTGGCCTGTGCGGCAAAAAGTAATGCGGTTTATTCTGCTTTTAATCAGGCAATGAGTGATGCACGAGAAACGGGCAGCCTTGATGTACCTGTGCACTTACGTAATGCTCCAACCAGTTTTATGAAAAATCTGGGTTATGGAAAAGATTACCGCTATGCACATGAAGAACAGGAAGCTTTTGCCGCAGGAGAAAAATACTTTCCAGACGAAATGCCTGTGACTCGATATTATCAGCCGGTCGATCGAGGACTGGAAATACGTATTGCTGAAAAGTTAAATCACTTAAGAAGTTTGAATAAAAGCACTAATGCTAAATAAACCATACGCGGAATCCTGTGACCAAAATCGAGAACCTATTCAGCAAGTTTTTGAGCAATTTGTTGATGGGCGTAAGACCGTTCTTGAAATAGGCAGTGGAACCGGTCAACATGCTGTTTATTTTTCAGCTCAGTTTGCCGATTTACTATGGCAAACAAGTGACTTGATCGAAAATCATTCAGCTATTCAAGCCTGGATAGATGATAGTGGTCTGAATAATGTTTATTCACCCATTGAACTTGATTCTAGAGGTGACTGGCCTGATCAACAATATGATCTTCTATACTCTGCAAATACGGTTCATATCATGTCATCAGGTGCTGTAGAGCAATTGTTCAAAAAAATAACGGGCTGTATGCATGAGAACTCAGTTTTTCTACTGTATGGACCTTTTAATTATGATGGGTTATATACCTCTGAGAGTAATGCTCGTTTCGATCAGTGGTTAAAACAGCGAGATTCATCCAGTAGCATTAAAAACTTTAACTGGTTAAAAGACATAGGGCATCAGTCAGGTTTAAAATGTATTCATGATTTCGAAATGCCCGCTAACAACAAGTTGCTGGTTTGGCGAAAAGATTAAGATTAAGCAAAATACTAAATTCAGCTGAAACTTATTTGAGTTAACAGAGACTAAAACAGATAAACTTTTTTAAGACCAGTATTCAATATTATTAAATGGAAAAATTTATGAAACAAATGAAATATTTTATAGCCGCAGGTTTACTATCCAGTATGTCAGTTTCTTTTGCGGCTGAAACTGCTGTCAGTGAGGACATGACTAAATTATTAAAGTCTCGTCTTGGTGGTGCTGTTCAAGTTGCTGACCCGATTGAAACACCTGTAGAGGGTATCTATCTGACTAAGTATGGTGCCAAGATTGGGTATCTGACTGGAAATGGTCGATATATTTTAATTGGCGATATGATAGACCTTAAAACACAGGAGAACTTGACAGAGGTTTCTCGTCGATCAAATTATAAGAAAGTAATTGATACAGTTGCTGTAAATGATTTAGCTGTTTATCCATCATTTATTGATGAAACAAAAGCTGTGCTGAATGTATTCACTGATACTTCCTGCCCATATTGTAAAAAATTGCATGAAGAGGTTCCTGATCTTCAAAAAGTGGGGATTGAAGTGCGTTATTTCCCTTTCCCTCGTGGTGGTGCGAGAGGGCCTGGTTATCAGACTTTACAACAGGTGTGGTGTGGTGACGATAAAGCTAAAACAATGAATATTGCTAAAGAAGTGGAATCAGGCTCATTACCATCTTCAGATTGTGCGAATGCAAGTTTTGTTGATAAAGGCTACCAGGTTGGCAATCAACTGGGTGTTACTGGTACGCCAGCTCTTTTTACTGCTGATGGTCAAAAGATTGAAGGATATGTTCCTTCTGCAAAGTTAATTCCTATGCTTTTAAGATAAAAATTACTAGACTTTAATAGAGCCCCTGATCGAATTCAGTTCAACCAGGGGCTTTTTTTTGCAAGGATTGGGTGTGTAACCGAAGAGCTGTCAAAGATTTGCAAAAAGAAGGGCGTAAGTTAATAAGCTTATTGCCACAACTTTGTAGCGTAATATTTATTTAGAAAGCACAATTCATCGTGCTATCGCAAAAATACAGAGACAATATTATGCAATCCTCAGATGGTCGGCCGATCTATCTAAATCTGATGAAAATCAGATTACCCATGCCAGGTATCATATCCATTATGCACCGGGGTTTTGGGCTTATTCTTTCTTTTTCTATTCCAATATTTACTTACCTTTTTGCTCTTAGCTTACAAAGTGAAGCGGGTTTTAATCAGGCACTGGAATACCTGGATTACAATTTATTTCTGCCCGTTTATTTCGTATTGATCTGGGGGTTTATTCATCACCTGTTTGCAGGAATTCGTTATCTGCTGATCGATATTGAAATAGGGGTAGAGCGAGATGTTTCTTACAATAGTTCTTATGTAGTACTGGTTGCTGCACTTCTGGTTACAATTATTATCTCGCTAGTGGTGATGTTATGAGTGGTTTTTCTGGAATGAAAGCCTGGTTAATTCAGCGCTTTAGTGGCATATATATCGCTTTAATTGCTGTAGCACTTGTGGTCATTATTGGATCGGCAAAACCAGCTAATTATCAGCAATGGACGGCTTTATTCTCTGATCCCTGGATGCAGACTGCATTAAGTATTTTCATTGTGACTTTACTGTTTCATGCCTGGATAGGCTTACGCGATATCATCCTTGATTATATCCACCCCATCTGGATTAAAATGATAATAATGACTGCCGTGGTGCTAATGTTGGTAGCCTCTGGATTCTGGTTTTTACGCGCACTGCTACTGGTTTAGGTTTAATACACATGAGTTTAATAAGAAGAAAATTTGATGCATTGATTATCGGTGCTGGTGGTGGTGGATTACGAGCTGCTTTACAGTTATCTAAAGCTGATGCCAATGTAGCCGTAGTGTCTAAGGTATTTCCAACGCGCTCGCATACCGTTGCCGCTCAGGGTGGTGTTAATGCCGCTATTGCAAATGTGATGCCGGATAACTGGCACTGGCATATGTTTGATACGGTAAAGGGTAGTGATTACCTGGGCGATCAGGATGCTATTGAGTATATGTGCCGGGTGGCTCCTGAACTTGTATATGAACTTGAACATTATGGCGTACCATTTTCCCGTCTTGATAATGGCAAGATTTATCAACGTGCATTTGGCGGTCAAAGCCAGAACTTTGGTGAAAAACAGGCCGCCAGAACCTGTGCTGCTGCAGATCGAACCGGTCATGCTATGTTGCATGCTCTGTATCAACAAAATATTGCAGCAAAAACTCACTTCTTCGATGAGTATTTTGCTACCGATCTGATTCAAAATGAAGACGGAGTGATTTTAGGCGCTATCATTGTGAGTATCCAAACCGGTGAAGCGATGTTAATAGAAGCACGTACCACACTATTAGCTACGGGTGGAGCCGGGCAGATCTATAAAACCAATTCCAATGCACTGATCAATACCGGTGATGGTTTAGGCATGGTTCTAAGATCAGGTATTCCTCTACAGGATATGGAATTTATCCAGTTTCATCCAACCGGAATTTCGGGGCTTGGAATGTTGATTACTGAAGGCTGCCGCGGTGAGGGCGGTTATCTGGTGAACGGTGATGGTGAACGTTTTATGGAACGTTATGCACCCAATGCAAAAGATCTTGCCAGCCGAGATGTGGTGAGTCGATCAATTTATCTAGAAGTTAAAGAAGGTAGAGGCTGCGGTCCTGACAAAGATCACGTAATGTTAAAACTGGATCACCTGGGTGCTGAAACGATTATGAAACGTCTACCGGGTATTCGTCAGTCCTGTCTAACATTCTTAGGGATAGACCCGATAGAAGAACCTATCCCGGTGTATCCTACCTGTCACTATTTTATGGGAGGTATTCCGACAAATCGCAAAGGCGAAGTCGTTATGCCGGTTAAAGATACACCCGAAGAACCTGTACCCGGATTATTTGCTGCCGGTGAGTGCGCCTGTGTTTCAGTACATGGTGCTAACCGTCTGGGTGGGAATTCATTACTCGATATTATCGTTTTTGGTCGCGCAGCAGCAGACGAAATGATCAATTATATGCAGGAAAATCCCTATCGATTACCGATGGATGAAGATGCCGTTGAGAAAGCTATGGATCGTCTGCATCGCTGGGATAGAAAGGGAGAAGGTGAAACTGTAGATGGCCTGAAAGATGATCTGAAACAGGTGATGGAAGAATATTGTGGTGTATATCGAACTCAGGAGTTACTCGATCAGGGTATTGAGGAAATGAAAAAAATTCGTGACCGTTTACCAGATGTTTATATTGATGATTTCTCAAGAACTTTTAATACAGCACGCATTGAAGCGCTGGAATTAGAAAACCTGGTGGATGTAGCCATGTGTACCGTTGTGGCAGCCGCAGCCAGGCATGAAAGCCGTGGAGCCCACTCTCGTGTTGATTACCCCACCAGAGATGACCTGCAATGGATGAAACACAGTCTCTATTTTAAGGAAGGAGATCGAATGGATTATAAACCGGTCAGGACTAAACCGTTAACGGTGGATACCTTTCCTCCAAAAGAGAGGGTGTATTAGCCATGAAATTTAATATCTACCGTTACAATCCTGATACCGACAAAAAGCCCTATGTGCAGAGTTATGAATTAAAGGATGTAAATCCTGAAACGATGTTACTGGAAGCTTTGTTAACACTAAAAAAACAGGATCCATCTTTAGGCTTTAGAAAGTCCTGCCGTGAAGGTGTGTGTGGATCTGACGGCATGAATGTTGATGGTGTAAACCGCCTCGCATGCGTTACCAGATTGTCAGAATTAAAAGATCCTGTTGAAATTCGTCCGTTACCGGGTTTACCGGTTATTCGTGATCTCATTATTGATATGGAGCAGTTCTATAAACAATATCGTGCGGTAAAGCCCTATTTGATTGGTTTAGAACCTGAGCCAGAAGTTGAAAGGCTGCAAACCCCAAAACAACGCGAGTTACTTGATGGATTATATGAATGCATTCTGTGTGGATGTTGTTCTACTTCCTGCCCATCTTTCTGGTGGAATCCTGATAAATTTCTGGGTCCGGCTGCACTTTTACAGGCATCCCGATTTATTGAAGATAGTCGAGATGCCGCGACCGTAGAACGTCTTGATCAACTCGATGATGCCTACAAGCTCTATCGTTGCCACACCATCATGAACTGTGTGCAGGTTTGTCCTAAAGATTTAAACCCGACTAAAGCGATAGGCAGAATCAAGGAACGAATGGTTCAAAAGAAGTTATAAACTGTAAGATGGAAAAATATTCAACTCTCTCTGCCTTAAAATGGCAATGTCGCCGGGGCATGCTGGAACTGGATGTTTTCCTGCAGAAATTTTTACAGCATGGATATAAAGATCTTGACGAAAAGGAACGTGAAGATTTTTATGAAATTTTAGAATACCCCGACCAGGAATTAGTCGAGTTACTATTGGGTCAGGTTTCAGCTACGGAACAGCATATTAATGAAATTGCCGATAAAATCCGCCGATGTGCGGCTCTATAAGGTTCGATACTCCAGATTTATTTTTAAAACTGAACTTGCGTTAATACTGATCATTTATTCTAGCCTGTTTTTTTACAGGGCAGATCTGTGGTTTTTGCCTACACTCTTTCTAACGATTCTACTTACCTGTATCTATTTCAGTTTGTATTCTGTCATCAGACAATGGCCTGATGGTTTAACATTAGAAATCAGACATTCTACGGGTCAACTGATGTTGCATGATCGACTTGCAGTAACAAGCGATCCAGTTCAGAAAATCTCTATAAGAATGACTCGATGGTTTGTCATGTTAAGAGTAGGGGAGTCACCTGATCAGAAAAACCTGACAGTTTTCAAGGATAGCTTTGATGATATGAATCATTATACTAGTTTCAGGCGAAACCTGATTTTATTACAACGAGAAGAGAGGCAATATGTTAGCTGATTTTGAATCAGTCAAAACCGGTCAAATAATTAAACCGAAGTCATTTTCCGGCTTGATGGATTTATATGAGCATAATTATCTACGCTTAAAAAAACTAGCGCCAGATTTGAATATTGCAGATGAAATGATCTCTATTTCCACCGGTCATCTTGATTTATACCTGTCAGTGACCGAACGCTGTAAATATACCACCATGTTGAGATTGACTTATCAATTTCGTCAAAACAATAAAACGGTGTATCAACCAGACATGCATCTAAGAATTTATCATGATGCACGAATTGCTGAAGTTCAGGATCGACTGGATAGAAAACATCATCGTATTTATAGCGGTAAAGATTTGCAGCAAAAATGGAAATTAAACCGCTTCCTGTATAAATGGCTGGGTTACTGTATTTATCAGGGGCATTATTTCCACCCTATTTCAAATGTAAAGCAGTTAGCTAATCTTAAATAAAATTCTAACTAGTTGTTGTAACTATCTGTAATTTAACAATTAAAAATTTGAATCACCTTTTTATTAATAAATATATCTTGACGCAAACATTTGCTTCAGATAAATTCCTGACTAAATTAGTCAGGAATTAAAGAGGTGCGTATGAAACTATCAACAAAAGGTCGTTATGCAGTCACAGCAATGATGGATATAGCGCTGCATGAAAAGGTCGGTCCAGTTACATTAGCCGATATTTCTCAATGCCAGGGTATTTCCCTTTCTTATCTCGAACAGCTTTTTTCCAAGCTACGTAATAATGGCCTGGTTAAAGGTGTGCGTGGTCCAGGTGGTGGTTATAGACTTGCAAAATCAGCCAGTGAAATTTCAGTTGCTGATATTATAGATTCAGTCGATGAAAAACTGGATTTTACAAAATGTGGTGGTAATGGAGACTGCAACCATGGTGAAAAATGTATTACTCATCAGTTGTGGTACGGTTTAACCTGTGATTTACATAATTTTTTAGGTCAAATTAAACTTGATCAATATGTAAATCGTCCCCAAATAAGTGAATTAGTTAAAAAACAGGATGCTCAGTATGGTCGATTTTTAAATCGCCGTTCAGCAGCCTAGTAATTATTGTTTTAATTTTGAGAATTATTTATGAGTAACGTAAAACTTCCCATTTATCTTGATTACAGTGCAACTACGCCGATGGATGAGCGTGTTGCTAAAAAGATGTGTGAGTATTTGACCATTGAAGGACAATTTGGAAACCCTGCTTCACGAAGTCATGAATTTGGCTGGAAAGCCGAAGAAGCTGTTGAGCTCGCACGTAAGCAGGTTGCTGACTTATTAAATGCCGATCCCCGTGAAATTATCTGGACAAGTGGCGCAACCGAATCTGACAATCTGGCTATTAAGGGTGCTGCGCATTTTTACAAGAAAAAGGGCAATCACCTAATTACGGTTAAAACTGAACATAAAGCTGTACTTGATACCACTCGTCAATTAGAGCGCGAAGGTTTTGAAGTGACTTATCTTGAACCTGAAGATACGGGTTTAGTTGATATAGAAAAATTAAAAGCGGCCATCCGGGATGACACTATTCTGATCTCAGTGATGCATGTAAATAATGAAATCGGTGTAATTCAGGATATTGCTTCTATCGGCGAGTTATGCCGTGAAAAAGGTATTATATTTCATGTAGATGCGGCTCAATCAGCGGGTAAAGTGAATATTGATCTGTCTGAGCTTAAAGTAGATTTAATGTCATTTTCTGGTCATAAAATTTACGGCCCTAAAGGCGTTGGCGTACTTTACGTTCAACGTAAACCTCGAATTCGTCTGGAAGCTCAAATGCACGGCGGTGGTCATGAACGAGGTCTACGTTCTGGTACTCTTGCAACTCATCAGATTGTTGGCATGGGTGAAGCTTTCCGCATAGCCAAAGATGAAATGGCTACAGAAAATGAGCGTATTCGCATGTTACGGGATCGTTTATATAACGGTCTGAACGATATGGAAGAAGTTTATTTGAATGGCGATATGGAGCAACGTATCGCTGGTAACTTGAATATCAGTTTTAATTTTGTTGAAGGTGAATCATTAATCATGGCATTACGTGATCTGGCTGTTTCTTCAGGTTCCGCCTGTACTTCTGCCAGTTTAGAACCCTCTTATGTACTAAGAGCTCTAGGACGAAATGATGAACTTGCGCACAGCTCTATTCGCTTTACTTTAGGTAGATACACCACGATCGAAGAAGTGGATTACACCATCGATCTGGTTAAGAAAGCAGTGACTAAATTACGTGAACTTTCACCTCTTTGGGATATGTACAAAGCTGGTGTTGATATAAATTCTGTTGAATGGGTTGCCCATTAACGCTAAATAATTGAGGTAATCGAAATGGCTTATAGTGAAAAAGTACTGGATCATTATGAAAATCCACGTAACGTCGGTGTAATTGAAGAAGATAATAATGTTGGCACCGGCATGGTTGGAGCACCTGCCTGTGGTGATGTAATGAAACTGCAAATCAAAGTGAGTGATGACGGTATCATTGAAGATGCCAAGTTTAAAACTTACGGATGTGGATCTGCTATCGCTTCAAGCTCGCTTGTTACTGAGTGGGTTAAAGGTAAAACTCTGGATGAAGCAGCAGAAATTAAAAATACTCAGATTGCTGAAGAACTGGCGTTACCACCGGTAAAAATACATTGTTCAGTACTTGCTGAGGATGCGATTGCAGCTGCTATTACGAACTATAAAGAGAAGAATCAGTAGGGTTAAAACCTTACATTAAAAAAGCCCGCTTCTGCGGGCTTTTTTATGTGCCAGATATAATTGATGCTGAACAGAAAGGCTTCGATACGATACGACCCACTTCCCATTCAAATACTAATTCGTAGACACTTACTTTTGATGTAATAATTTAAGTATCAATGAATAAAAGGTTTATTTTTATTCTGTAGAGAAGGCTGCATTTTCGAGAAGAATTTTGTACTTGTAACCAGATCCAATATCAATATCAGTTTTTAGAATACCACTGACAACCACCAGATCTCCTGGTGATACAATTTCAGAAGAGGTTGCCAGTAATTTATTATCTGGTTTTGTTCCTGTGCCATCCTGCAAGGTAATCCAGTTTTTGCCCTGAATGTTCTGGCTAATCTTCATGACTTTTGCACGTAGTTTTACAGGCTGTGATTTAAGGCTGGTAGATTTTCTATAAAGATCTGCAATGCTATTCCCATCTTTAATTTGTATGATTTCTGATGATATTGGTGGTTTAATTTTAGCAGACTTGGGAATGACGGATTGGCCCATGCCATGAGAATTTGAATCAACTAAAGCATGCGGATTAGTGTTTAATTTCTGGCCATCAAGAGACACGCTCTGCACAAA
>JABHSO010000196.1 GCA_018669845.1 Gammaproteobacteria bacterium
TTATTTTTCAAACCACACCTTCAGTTGACGGCGCATTGTAGCTCTACATAATTTCATTTTGCAACTTATGGAAAATGCTAGAACCTAGGTTTTGCTTGATTATTAGAGGCAAAATACACTTTACATTTGTCATGGGATAAATTTTGAAACTTAATAAACATAACCAAATTTTATTAAAACCTATGCCATATATAAACTTCAGCCCTAAAAAGAGAACTGTATTTTCTTTTTTCAATAGAACTATTTATTTTATTTATATTGATATTAAATATAACGAAAGTTGCAACTATTTCGCATAGTCCGATTTTCGTATAAATCAAGCGATCTATTCAACATTCAACAAAATGGTTAGAATCGACTACTTAACTAAAGCTGGAAAATAATATTTAGCTAATGATTTACAGCTTTCTTACCAATATTTAAAACCGAAGCTGAGAGTACATATAATTCATAGATTCAGTTTTTTGTGGCCAAGCAAATCCACATCTGTTAATTAATAGACACCTTTAAATTTCTTAGATTTACCTCGGATAGAACAACTCAAGTTTTTAAATTTTTATTTTTTTTACTATTAGCAGACATTGAGAGCAGCAATAAATGGGCATTATCTTTAGGGAGTACTTCAAGGTTGTCTGGCAAAAGAAGTGGTTTTTCTTTCTTTGTATGGCAGCCATATCCACCGCAGCATTTCTTGATTTTTACTCTCCTGTTTTTTACAAAAATATAGCTAATGGCCTGGCTGAACCATTTTCCGAAAGCACTTTTAACATGCTTATGGAAAATTTCAGTATGATATTATTTTTCTATGCTGGCATCTGGATAGCCTGGCGCGTGCTGGAATTCGGGATTATTCCACTGGATGGTGGAGGATTAAACCTGTTAGAAAAACGCTGTTTTGAAGTCCTGCAAAAACAGAAATATGATTTTTTTGAAAATAGTCATTCCGGCAGCCTGATTAAACGGGCTAACCGTTTTGTCAGGTCTTATGAAGTCATCATGGACTGGTTTTTATTCCAGTTTCTTTTCAATATTATTTCTATCATCGTTTCATTTATCGTTTTCTATCAGGAAAATACTCAATTTGCCATTTACTTCCTAATCTGGGTTTGCGTATTTATTGCCTGGAGCATTCTATTCTCAATCTGGAAACTTCGTTTTGATAAAGCGGTAGCCGAAGCTGACTCTACCGTTGGCGGTAAATATTCTGATGCAATAAGTAATATCTTCATCGTTAAAAGCTTTGCTCTAGAAGCTCAGGAACAAACTCAAATTAATCAGGCCTCAGACCATGTCTACCGCAAAAGAGTCATTGCCTGGATACTGATGTTCGTCTCTTTTGCCGTACAGGGTTTATTAACATTTGGCATTGAACTATTACTTGTTTACCTGATGATTCAGAAATGGAAATCTGGAAATTTTCAAGTGGGTGAATTCGTTCTATTTCAATCAATTCTATTATTACTGATCCATCGGCTGTGGGAATTTGGTCGTAACTTCAGGGCATTTTTTACTGCACTGGCCGATGCATCAGAAATGGCCGAAGTATTCAGAAGAGAAGATGTAGAAGAAGATAATGAAAATGCCAGACCGTTGACAATTCCTCATGGTGAAATCAGTTTTGAAAATATGAATTTTAATTACAGTGCTGATAATGAGAATCAAAATGGCTTATTCAATAATTTCTCACTGAAAATAAATGCTGGAGAGAAAGTAGCGCTTGTTGGCCAATCCGGTTCGGGCAAAACATCTTTGACCAAACTGCTTTTCAGATTTTTTGATTTACAGTCGGGCAAAATATGCTTTGACGGTCAAAATGCAATGGACTTTACCCTTGAGTCTTTACGTAAACAGATTTCACTGGTGCCGCAACAACCCGAATTATTTCATCGTTCAATCCGGGAAAACATTAACTTGGGCGAAGCAATCAGTGAAGAACAGTTAATCGATGTTGCAAAAAAATCTCGAAGTCTGGAATTCATTAACAAGCTACCCGAAAAGTTTGAAACACTGGTTGGAGAAAGAGGCGTAAAGCTATCTGGTGGAGAACGGCAACGCATAGCAATAGCTCGCGCCTTTCTGGAAGATGCTCCTGTTGTAGTACTTGATGAAGCCACCAGTGCGCTCGACTCTCTTACCGAACAACAGATACAGGTAGCCATTTTTGACTTAATAAAAGATAAAACAGCAATAGTCATCGCCCATCGACTGTCTACCATTTTACGTATGGATAGAATAATTGTACTGGAAGAAGGTAAAATTATTGAACAGGGCAGTCACCAGCAACTATTGAAAAACAAATGCAAGTACCACGCCATGTGGCAACATCAACAGGGTGATTTCCTGATTGAGGATTAGTTTTTAACTGTAATTAATACCTTGTCAGACCGGCTAGATGACGGCGTTTCAGAATTTTTTTTCTAAAAACGATCTTCAGCATTGAATTAATCAGCATTTTGTGACACTTTGCGTTTCAAATAGAAACTATTAATAGCGCATTCATTTTGCAGTAAGCTTTATCACCCTAAAATAAAAACTATATTCTAAAAATTCTGAGAGAACTCTTATGAAAACCATGCTGACAACTTTTCTGGTACTGATATTAAGCTCGCTTTTGAGTCTTACTCCTGGTTACGCATCAAATTCACACCCATTAACTGGTGAAAAGTTAGCCGAGAACCAGGTTTTTTATTACCGAATAGGTGCAGAATCACCATCAATTGATCCTCAGCTTGTTGAAGATGTGGAAGGATCAGCCATTTCTCGTGACCTGTTTGAAGGTTTATTGACTCAAAATGCAGATGGCACCCTGGCTCCCGGAGTTGCAGAGCGCTGGGAAGGTAATGCTAAAAAAGACAGTTACACTTTCTATCTGCGTAAAAATGCCCGATGGTCAAATGGTGACCCCGTAACCTCACATGATTTTGTTTACGCATGGCGACGAGCGGTAGATCCAGTTGTTTCTTCTCCCTATGCGAGCTTTATGGAGTTAACGTCAATAAAAAATGTATCTGATATTTTAAAAGGAAAAAAACCTACCTCCGAATTAGGAATAGAAGCCGTTGATGACTACACACTGAAAGTCTCTTTAAGCGGTTCTCTTTCTTATTTCCCATCAATGATGGTTCATACCACCACTTTTCCAACACATCAAAAAACAATTGAGAAACACGGTAACAGCTGGACTAAACCAGGCAATATGGTCAGCAACGGGGCTTATAAACTGACTGAACATGTATTAAATGAACGTCTGGTTCGTGAGCGTAATCCCATGTACTGGAACAATGATAAAACCATTATAGACAAAACAGTCGGGCTCATTATCACTGATGAAAATCAGGCTTATAATCGTTACCAGGCCAGCGAACTTTATAAAACTGAAGTGCCAACCGGTCAATTCAAACGTTTGAAAAAGCTGTTACCGGTGGAAACACATTCAAATCCCAGGCTTTGTAGCTACTACTATATTTTCAATATGGAAGATGAAACTCTGAAGAATTTAAATCTTCGTAAAGCATTAACTCTAGCTATAAATAGAAACATTGTGACCGATAAAATCATGGGTGCAGGACAAATTCCCGCCTATAGTTTTACCCCCGGTTCAACAGCAAACTTTATCGTTCCAGATACTGAGTATGGAAAAATGACTCAGAAAGAAAGAAATAAACTGGCCATGTCATTACTTGCTAAAGAAGGCTATAGCCGCAGTAACCCACTTGAGATAACGTTATTGTACAACACATCAGAAGGTCATAAGAAAGTAGCGATTGCTGTGCGCCAAATGTGGAAGCAAGTAGGCATTAAAGCAACATTGGAAAACCAGGAGTGGAAAACTTTTTTATCTACTCGTGATGCGGGTAACTTTCAAATCGCAAGATCTGGCTGGTGTGGAGACTACAACGAAGCATCAACTTTTCTCGACTTGT
This sequence comes from Gammaproteobacteria bacterium, assembly GCA_018669845.1. Taxonomy (GTDB): domain Bacteria; phylum Pseudomonadota; class Gammaproteobacteria; genus JACNJF01. The sequence goes on from JABHSO010000196.1 coordinate 3,924, forward strand.
TACGCTCTGATTCAGACCAGAATGATTCAAATTATAACAACCCAGTTGTCGATGATCTGATCGTCAGTGCCAGAACAATGGACGATCCAAATCCTAACTACAAAAAAGTAGAAGAGCTGATAGCCAAGGACTTCCCTATTTCACCTATCTACCACTACACCGGTGTTTTAATGCTTAAACCTTATGTCAAAGGTTGGCCTCACCAGAATGTAGAAGCAAACTGGTATTCAAAAGACCTGTATATTACTGCACATTAAATACTCTATTTAATTGTTAATTGAAGAGCAGCATATTGTTGCTCTTCAGTACCAACACCTTTTACCATTCATTTTTAACGTGTAATTTCAAATGTTAAATTTCATTCTACGACGGTTGGCAATAGCCATTCCGACGATACTTGTTATCATCCTGTTTTCATTTCTGCTGATGCATTCAGCACCTGGCGGGCCATTTACTGCAGAGCGAAAATTGCCTCCTGAAGTACTCGCTAATATCGAAAAAAAGTATGGGCTGGATAAACCTCTATATCAACAAATAGGAGTTTATGTTAAAAATGTCGTGACCGATTTTGACTTTGGCCCCTCTTTTAAATATAAAAATCTAACTGTAAATGAAATTATTGCAAGTGGCTTTCCAGTGACTATTGTTTACGGTCTCTGGGCATTTTTATTTGCAACATTGATTGGTGTTAGCCTGGGAGTGTTTGCTGCTTTAAAGCATAATACCTGGTTAGATTATCTGGCGACCAGCACTGCCATCATAGGTTCTGTTTTACCTAATTTCGTTATGGCCCCTTTACTGGTTTTACTATTTACCGTATACCTTAACTGGTTACCCGGTGGCGGCTGGCAAGGTGGACAGTGGCAATTTATAATCATGCCGGTGATTGCTCTAGCCACAAGTTACCTGGCCAGTATTGCACGCATAACCCGTTCATCAATGCTTGAAGTTTTAAACTCAAATTTTATTAGAACAGCAAAATCAAAAGGATTACCAACTCAATATATTATCCTACATCACGCACTAAAACCCGCCATGCTACCCGTACTCACATCACTGGGTCTGTCTTTTGTTGGTATGGTTACAGGCTCTGTCATCATCGACCAATATTTTAGTACTGGAGGTATCGGGCAGCATTTTGTAAATGCAGCATTAAACCGTGATTACTCAGTCATTATGGGTGTCACTATTTTAGTTGGCACTTTAACAATAGTTTTTAATTTACTGGTAGAGATCCTGTATGCATGGATCGATCCTAGAATTCGCTATTAATAGCTGTGAGAGTTAATAGTTATGTATGTAGATAATAAAAAAGTTCAGGATCTAGCGGACAACCTGTCTGACAGTAATGAAATTGAAGGCCGCTCTTTGTGGCAGGATGCACGCCATCGTTTTTTCAAAAATAAAGCTGCACTGGTTAGCCTGATTACTCTTTCACTGATCGTGTTGTTTGCTTTGGTCGGGCCTCAATTCTCCCCCTGGGATTATGAAGAAATAGACTGGGATGCCATGGGAGATATTCAAACTATGGGAGCACCTAGCTTTTCATCCGGTCATTATTTCGGTACCGATGATTTAGGCCGAGACCTGTATTCAAGAGTTATACAGGGCACTCAAATTTCATTGATGGTAGGACTTATCGGTTCTTTTATAGCTGTTGTTGTTGGAACATTATACGGGGCTGTAGCAGGCTATCTGGGAGGACGCATAGATAGCGCTATGATGCGAACTGTCGATATCTTAATGGCCATACCATTCATGTTTGTACTTATCTTATTGATGGTCATGTTTGGGCGTTCAATCTATATGATATTTATCGGGATCGGTTTACTTTCCTGGCTCGAAATGTCTCGTATCATTCGAGGACAAACTCTTTCTTTAAAAAATAAGGAGTTTATAGAAGCTGCCATTGCTACTGGTGTTAAACCTTTTACCATCGTAACACGACATATTGTTCCTAATGTTCTGGGCATAGTCGTTGTGTATGCGACTCTGCTTGTACCTGGCATGATCATGACTGAATCTTTTATTTCATTTCTCGGACTGGGAGTTCAGGAACCTCAAACATCCTGGGGCGCACTCATTAACGAAGGTGCCCGTACCATACAAAACGGAACACTTTGGCAGCTTTTATTTCCACTTTTCTTTTTCATCACAACCTTACTCAGCTTCTTTTTTATAGGTGATGGTTTACGTGATGCTCTTGATCCTAAAGATCGATAACAGGACACTTATGAATTTATTAGAAGTAAAAGACCTGAGTGTTCAATTCGATACTCTGGATGGAACTGTAAGTGCAGTCAATGGAATTTCATTTAATCTGAAAGCAGGAGAAACACTGGGCATAGTCGGTGAATCCGGTTCTGGTAAAAGCCAGACTGTGTTCGCACTCATGGGTTTGATAGCTCGTAATGGAAAAACCACTGGTAGTATCAAATATAATGGCCAGGAAATTTTGAACCTGCCTGAAAAGCAGCTCAATAAAATTCGAGCACAGCAGATTTCCATGATTTTCCAGGATCCAATGACATCACTTAATCCCTACACCAGAGTGAGCGATCAGCTGGCCGAAGTTCTTATTCATCACAAGGGCATGTCAAAGAAACAGGCACTGGCAGAATCAGTACAAATGCTCGACGCAGTAAAAATTCCTGAAGCAAAAAGTAGAATTCATTTATACCCACACGAGTTTTCAGGTGGCATGCGTCAAAGAGTTATGATTGCTATGGCTCTTTTATGTAAGCCCAAATTACTCATCGCAGATGAACCCACCACTGCACTTGACGTTACTGTTCAGGCACAGATCATGACTTTACTTTCAGAGTTACAACAGGAACTCAAGACCGCCATTATTTTAATCACTCATGACCTGGGTGTCATTGCCGGCTCCTGTGAAGAGATGCTCGTAATGTACGGTGGTCGAGTAATGGAATATGGAAATATAAAGAAGGTCTTCTCTGATCCTGCTCATCCTTATACAAAAGGATTATTACATGCCATTCCCCGAATTGATCATCAGGGTAGCCAGCTAACCACAATACCAGGAAGTCCTCCTAACATGCTTAGGCTTCCTAAGGGATGCCCATTTGAACCTCGCTGTGACGTTGCTTCAGACACTTGCAGGAATGAAATCCCAGCACTGCAAGAGTTCAGTAAAAATAGATACAGAGCCTGCCACAGTGCCATGGAGGTTTAACAATGAATAATTCTAATGAGTTACTATCTGTAACAGATTTAAAGGTTCAGTTTGACATTTACCCAAAAGGCGCCATGCCCTGGACTTCTCCTGATAAATTAAAAGCTGTCGACGGCGTTAATTTCACTTTGAATAAAGGTGAAACTCTGGGCATAGTCGGTGAGTCTGGCTGCGGGAAGTCCACACTAGCACGTGCTCTAATAAAACTAATTCCTGCTCAAGATGGCAAAGTTCTATGGATGGGAGAGCAAAATATTCTGGATGTATCCAAAAGAGAATTGCTGGATATTCGCCGTCAGGCTCAAATGATATATCAGGATCCATTAGCCTCTTTAAACCCACGCATGACTATCGGTCAAATTATTGCTGAACCTCTAACTACACATCACCCTGAAACAAAAAAATCTGATGTAAAGCTGAAGGTTAAAGATATGATGTTAAAAGTAGGTTTATTACCCAACCAGATAAACCGCTACCCTCATGAATTTTCTGGAGGACAATGCCAACGTATTGGTATTGCAAGAGCTCTAATCCTCAGCCCTAAATTAATCATTTGTGATGAACCCGTTTCAGCACTAGATGTTTCTGTTCAGGCTCAGGTCATTAATTTACTGATGGAGTTACAGAATGATTTAGGGATGTCACTCATATTTATTGCTCATGATCTCAGCGTAGTACGTCATATTAGCACACGAATCATGGTGCTTTACCTGGGCAATGTTGCTGAAGTATCACCTGCAAATGATTTGTATGAAAATCCAAGACACCCATATACTCAGGCATTAATCTCGGCAGTTCCCATTCCTGATCCAGAGGTTGAAAAAAATAAAGATATTATTTTGCTTGAGGGGGACTTGCCTTCTCCTTTGAACCCACCATCTGGTTGTGTGTTCAGAACCCGTTGTCCAAAGGCTCAGGAGCTGTGTGCAAAGGAGAAACCAGCTTTAGAAAGTAATGACTCTAATCATTTCGTTGCCTGCCATTTTCCAGATTAGATTGGTTCGCATGGCGCACCCTACTTAACTTCTCTGGGTGTTGGGTGCGCCGTGCGCACCACAATGCTGGTGATATTCTTAATTCACCTGGTAAATGTTAATTTCAACAATTCCATTGATAGAACTACGAGTAATCGCACCTGTTTCATCAAAATAATCACCCGGTTTAGCAACTGGATCGCCCGATTTAGATACTCTGGCACCAATTTTAATTTGTTCAAAACCACTCAGTTTCATTTGATCCATCACCGCATCACTATCAGACAGAGTTACCTGAATCGGTAAATCAGAAACTTTTAGCCTTTTGGCTGCCAATGGCATTGGAGGACCTGAAGCTGCTTTTGCATAGATAAACACCAGGTTATCAGGCTGCACCTGAGACATTAGACTCTCATCAAGTGTTACCGACACTGTAATAGTCGAAGGTCCGGTAGATTCATTATTTGATGAATTCACTGAAGCACTGGCTATAGTTGGAACTGACTGAGCAGTCGAATTATCGCCAGGTAGGTCAGGTAAATCCGGCTGTCTGGCTTTTAGTTCAGCTAACATAATTTTCAGCTCAGATTCCGATTGAGGATCACTCTTCAGCATCGGTAGTAATTTAACAAAGTAATCAAAGGATTCACGTAAACGTCCGCCCTGCTCCGCTGCAAGCCCCGCTAACCAGAGACCGGTTAATTCATTAGGTGATAATTCAAGAGCTTGTAAAACAAGTTGCTCAGGCTCTCCGGTCATGACTCCATCATTACTCATGGCCAAAGCATCAGCCAGTGCAAGCATTACGTTGGGATCAGATTTATTTAAATCATAGCTGCGTTGCAAAGCTGTAACTGCCTCAGGAAATTGTTGAAGCGTCATTAGTGACCGACCCAGCATGAACCAGCCTCGTTCATCATCAGGATTATCGCGTAAGTGATCTTTAACTTTCTGGATCATTTCACTCATCGAAGGTGCTTTTCCAGATGACATTGCCTGAGCCGACTCTGAACGAGGTGCGGCTAAAGATGGGTTATCGATAACTTTATACTCACCTAACTGCAAATAGATAAAAATACTTAATGCCGGAACCATTGCCGCAAAAACCCATACTGCCCACTTACCGGCTTCCTGGTTAGTACCTAAAGCTTGCTGACGTTCAAGATCTAAAGCCAGCGATGCTTCCAGGTCAGAAAATGCAGAGTCGTAGTCTTCCTGAGTCATCTGACCTTCTGCCAGTTGAGACTCAAGCAATGCTTTCTTTTCTTTAGCAATAACAATGTTTTGCTGCTCACGACCCAGAGAGTCTTTAGCCGAGGGCTTCCGAAGAACCGGAACAATCAGAAAAACAAGCGACAAGGCTATCAATAATATAACTAAAGCACCAAAAATCATTTTGTTGCTCCTTTATTTTTCTGGCCATCATTATTTTTTTCAGAAACATCATCAGACAATAAATTTTTAGCCTGATCCAGATTCATTTGCACAGGTGCTTCCACCGTGCGAGTTTTCTTAATTTTTAACATAACCACAATTAAAACAATAAATAAAAGAGCAAATGGCCCTGCCCATAACAGCATAGTGCTGGGTTTAACAGGTGGACGATAAAGCACAAAATCACCATAACGTGTCACCATATAGTCAACTACTTCTGCTCTGCTTTTACCCTGTTGTAAAAGTTCATAGGTTTGCTGACGTAGGTCTTTTGCCAGATCAGCATCCGAACCGGCAAGATTCTGGTTTTGGCAAACCAGACAACGTAACTCTTCGATTAAATTTTTATAATCAGCTTCAGTTGCAGCATCTTTAAATTCGTGTACTTCGATAGCTGCATACACAGGTGTAAGCAGAGTAAAAAAAAGTAGTAAACCAGTTAAATATTTCATGATGGCATTTTTCAATTTTTTCAGGAGGGTTCTTGTAGTAAAGTTTTCAATAATGGAACAATCTCTTCATCCAGCGCTTTATCATCGACCGGACCGATATGTTTGTGTTTGATCAAACCATCTTTGCCCATAATGAAAGTTTCAGGAACGCCATACACACCCCAGTCAATACCTGCCTTACCTTCAAGATCTAGAGCACTGAGCGTATAAGGGTTACCAAACTGACGTAACCATCGCTTACCATCTTCAGCTTCATCTTTATAATCAAGACCCACAATATCCACCAGTTTCATATTGGCTAAACGGGTGATGACTTTGTGCTCTGCTCGACAGGATACACACCAGGAAGCCCACACATTTAAAACCCATACTTTTCCTTTAAAGTGTTCAGGTGAAAAATTAACTGATGGATTATGCAACTGCGGCAAGTCAAAAGCCGGAGCTACCTTGCCAATTAAAGGCGAAGGTACTTTTTTGGGATCCATGGTTAACCCCACAGCCAGCAAAATGACCAGTAAGCCGAATACTCCTAAAGGTATTAAAAATCGCATCAGGCTGCACTCCCTGCTACATTATTTGCAGCATCAATTTCACGTCTGGCCATCTGACGATAACGTTTATCCGTAGCCGCTAACAAACCACCAAATGACATAATTAAAGCACCTAACCATATCCATCGAATAAAAGGTTTATAATAGATTCGAAGCGCCCAGCTACCGTCATTACCCACTTCTTCTCCAAGAGCAATGAATAGATCCCGAGTCAAACCCGCATCTATCGCTGCTTCAGTCATAGGCATTTTCTGCACCAGATAGACCCTTTTTTCAGGTCTCATCTCAGCTCTAAAACCACTATCATTGGTAACCAGGAAATCACCTCGAGCCGCATCATAATTCTCCACTCTGGTCATACGAACACCGTTGAATTTAAACGTGTAACCTGCCATTTCAAAACTATCACCCGGTGCCATACGAATATCTTTCTCAATATTATACATACTGACCAATGTCACCCCGACAATAAAGGAAGCAATACCGATGTGACCTAATAACATTCCATAAAAACCTCGGGGGGTAGAACGTAAAGCGGAACCTATTGAACGCCCATTAAAGCGCTCTGACAACGCAAGCACAACTGTTGACGCTATCCACAAGGCCATCATTAAACCGGCCAATGCCTGCCAGGTCCATTCAGGTAACATCAGGCTTAATATAACGCCAACAACTACTGAAATCAGTAAAGGTATTTTCAACTTTGACATCAAACGTAATGGTTCATCACTTTTCCATCTAACTATCATACCCACACCAATCAATACGCCAATGGGAGCAGTCAGTGTCAAAAATACAAGATTAAAATAAGGAGGTCCAACAGAAATTTTACCACCCACAGCATCTACAAATATTGGATAAACTGTTCCCAATAAAATAGCCGCAGTAGCCACTGTCAGAAAAATATTATTAAGCAGCAATGCCATATCACGAGAA